>CAKUNY010000150.1 GCA_934668605.1 uncultured Oscillospiraceae bacterium
AGAAGAAATAAGACCCTGAAGCTCGCAAAGTCCTACTGGGGTTCCAAGTCCCGTCACTTTAAGATGGCCAAGCAGGCTGTTGCAAAGTCCGGCGTTTACGCTTACGTTGGCCGTAAGCTGAAGAAGAGAGAGTTCCGTCAGCTGTGGATCTCCCGTATTTCCGCGGCCGTCGCTCCCTACGGCATCAACTACTCCCGCTTCATGAACGGTCTGAAGAAGTCCGGCATCGAGATGAACCGCAAGGCTCTGTCCGAGCTGGCCATCGCCGACGCAGAGGCCTTCAAGGTTCTCGTCGAGACTGCAAAGAAAGCGCTCTAATCGAAAAACGAAAGGCCACGACCTCAGGTCGTGGCCTTTTTGCGTCCTTTCGGAAATCTTCCGGAAGGTGCGTTACGGATTCTTCGGGAATCTTCCAAATTATTCGCAGGGGTCGATGCCCACATCGACCCGGCAGAATGCACCGTTTTCACAGAAATCTTCGGCAAATTCGATGGCACCCAACGGGGCGATGTGCTCAATCGCCCCCTACGCAGAGCCGGAGGTTTTTCCGGCTACGTGGATTCTTCGATGCGGAAGAGCCTTCTTGCGTTTTCGCTGGTTGCCCGGCCTGCCTGTTCGGGGGTAAGGCCGCGCAGCTGCGCGATTTTTGCCGCGACGAAGGGCACGAGCGACGGGTCGTTGCGCTGCCCGCGATAGGGCTCGGGCGCCATATACGGGCAGTCGGTTTCGATCAAGATCCGCTCTAACGGGATGTTCTCCGCGACCTGGACGGCCTTGCGCGCGTTTTTGAACGTCACAACGCCGGTAAAGCCGATGTACCAGCCGCGCTTTACGAGCTCTTTTGCCATTTCGAGGCTTCCCGAGTAGCAGTGGAACACGCCCGTGACGTCCGGGAACTCGTCTACGATCTTCATGCCGTCCTCGTGCGCCTCGCGCTCATGGACAACGACGGGAAGACGCAGCTCCTGCGCCAGCGCCATCTGCATCCGAAACGCCGTCTTTTGTACCTCGCGCGGCACGTCCTCGTAGTGATAGTCGAGCCCGATCTCCCCGATGGCCTTCACGCGGGGATGTTTGCACAGCTCGCGGTAGACCGAGATGCGCGATGCGTCCACATGGTCCGCGTCGTCCGGGTGGCTGCCGACCGCCGCCCAAATCCAGGGGAAGCTTTCCGCCAGACGCACGGAATTTTCAGATGACGGCAGATCGCAGCCGATGTTCATCATCGCCGTTACGCCATTTTCTTTCATGCGCGCGAGAATCTCGTCGAAATCGGTCTTGAATCGCGCGTCGTCCAGATGCGCGTGGGAATCAAAATACATATTACTCTCCTTTTTCATGCTGCGACAGCCAGATGAGAAGCACCGCGATATCGCTCGGTGAGACGCCCGAAATGCGCCCGGCCTGCCCGATGGAAAGGGGGCGAATCTCGTTTAGCTTCTGCCGCGCCTCAACGCGAAGGCCGGTGATGGACAGATAGTCGATATCCTCCGGAAGAAGCCGCCCCTCCTCGCGCGCAAGCTCCGCGACCTGCCGCTGCTGGCGCTCCAAATAGCCCGCGTACTTCATCTGGATCTCGACCGCCTCGCGCACCGCATGCGAAAGCGCCGGGCGCTCGGGATCAAACGGCGCAAGATCGTCATAACCGATCTGCGGTCTGCGCAGAAGATCGGAAAGCCGCGCCGAGCCCTTGACGGGTGCGGTATCGTGCGCGGCGAGCATTTCATTCAGCGCCTCGCTCTCAGAAACGCCGGTCGCCTCCAGCCGCTTTTTTTCGCGCTCGACCGTCCGGTATTTTTCCAGAACCGCCTCGTATTGCGCGTCTGAAATCAAGCCGATCCGGTGGCCGATGGGGCAAAGGCGCTGGTCGGCGTTGTCCTGCCGGTGCAAAAGCCGGTATTCCGAGCGCGAGGTCATGATCCGGTACGGCTCGTTCGTGCCCTTGGTGACGAGGTCGTCAATGAGCGTCCCAATATAGCCGTCCATGCGCTTTAAGATCATCGGCTCCTCGCCCTTGATCTTGAGCGCCGCGTTCACGCCCGCAACGAAGCCCTGCACCGCCGCCTCCTCATAGCCCGAAGAGCCGTTAAACTGCCCCGCGCCGTAGAGTCCGGGGATCTTTTTGCTCTCCAGCGTCGGAAGAAGCTCCGTCGGGTCGATGCAGTCGTATTCGATCGCGTACGCCGGGCGCATGATCTCCGCGTGCTCGAGCCCCGCGATCGTGTGCACCATCGCGACCTGCACATCCTCGGGAAGGCTGGAAGAAAGCCCCTGAATGTACAGTTCATCCGTCCCGAGTCCGCACGGCTCCACAAAGAGCTGGTGGCGCGGCTTTTCCGGGAAGCGGTCGATCTTCGTCTCGATCGACGGGCAGTACCGGGGGCCGACCGATTCGATCATGCCGTTAAAAAGCGGCGAGCGCGCGAAGTTCTCCCGGATGATCCGGTGCGTTTCCTCGTTCGTGTAGGTAAGATAACAGACGGCCTGATTTTTGACTTCTTCCGTTGTGGAAAATGAGAACGGCTCCGGGTGCTCGTCTCCCGGCTGAAGCTCCATTTTGGAGACGTCCACCGAGCGGCGATTGACGCGCGGGGGCGTTCCGGTCTTAAACCGCCGCATGCGAAGGCCGAAGGCTTTCAGGCAGTCGGTGAGCAGAATGCCCGCCTGCATGCCGTCGGGGCCGGATGTATACGCGCAGTCGCCCGTAATGACCCGCGCATCTAAATACGTGCCGGAGGCGATCACGACGGCCTTCACGTCATACACCGCGCCAAGCCTTGTGGTCACGCTGGAAACGTGCCCGTCCGTCAGACCGATGGATACGACCATCGCCTGCTTGAGGTCCAGGTTTTCCTGCCGCTCGAGCGTATGCTTCATGTCCTCCTGGTATTTCCGCCGGTCGGCCTGCGCACGAAGCGAGTGTACCGCGGGGCCTTTTCCGAGGTTCAGCATCCGGTACTGGATGCAGCAGCGGTCTGCCGCCTTGGCCATTTCGCCGCCCAGCGCGTCGAGCTCGCGAACCAAATGCCCCTTTCCCGTGCCGCCGATGGCGGGGTTGCAGGGCATGTTGCCGACTGCGTCGAGGTTGATCGTAAAGACGACGGTAGAAAGACCCATCCGCGCGCACGCTAACCCCGCTTCGATCCCCGCGTGTCCCGCGCCGATCACGGCCACATCATAGCTTCCGGCCGCGTAATTCATATGCATCGCCTCCATTTCATGTAAGGTATTATTTTACCAAGAGAACGCCGGTTTTGCAAGGATGCACGCAGGTTTGCGCAGAAAAAAACGAAGAGCCCCCGGTTTCTTCCGTTTTCGCGCGCGATCTCGTGTAACATGGGAGGTAGTCTTCCAACCCAAAAAAGGAGGCACGGCGATGGACACGTTTGAAACGGCGCTTCATCAGGCGGCGGCAAAGCTGCTGGCAGATAACCTGACGCTCACAGAGGAGGCCGCCGGGAAGGTCTGCGCGGAAGCCTCCGTCCGGCTGCTGCAAGAAATCTGCAAGCGGGCGCTCGACCCGTCTGTGGAGGATACGCGGGCGCTCGGCGAGGTGCGCGCGCTCTGCACGCAGGCGCAGCTCTTCTTCCGCGAACAGGGTCTGTAGCGCAAAAAACGCACCACTCAGCTCAGGCTCCGGTTGGCGCGGGATTTCTGTTTTTCTGGAAGTTCGTCCAGAAACTGTAATTTTTATAATCAGTTTGCACCACGATATTCTTAAAAACCATATAAAATCTGCATTTCTGTACAATTGACACGCTTCGTCCCTGTGCTATAATGGGGTCGTCTGAAAAAATATAGAATTGTAGCGTCAGGGTGTCCGCCGCTTTTGCGGCGGGTGAAAAGGGAATCCGGTGCGAATCCGGAATGATGCAGTCACTGTGTACGGGAGCGGTCTTGCAGAACCACTGGGAAACCGGGAAGGGCAGGACCGCGATGATGGAAGTCAGGAGACCTGCCTTGGCGTGGAATCTCAAATCCGCTGCCTACGGGTTGACCTTCCTGCAAATTTGTAGCGCGCCACGGCTCTCGCTGCGGCGCAGCAGATGATACGGTTAGGGAGAACGGCTGCGGAAACGCGGCCGTTTTTATATTTCTTTCAGAACATTTTCGAAAAGAGGTATGACCCCAAATGAAAAAGCTTCTCGCACTTCTGCTCGCGGCTGTGATGCTGCTGAGCGTGCTCTCTGCCTGCTCGAGCAGCGCGGACGCACCCGCCGACACCCAGCCGGCAGAAACCGAAACCACCGAACCGACCCCCGAAGAAGCCACGGAAGAAACCAAGGAAGAAGAGACCGCCGCGGAAGAGCCCTCGCAGGAGGAGCTCGACCAGGCTGCTGCCGATGAGGTTGCCGCTATGATCGACGCTATCTATGTCCAGACCCGCACCGATGAGACCGACGCCCAGTGCGAAGCCGCAAAGGCCGCGTGGGACGCTCTGACCGACGAACAGAAGGCGCTCGTTGAAGGCGAAGAGGCCAGCCCCGACTACTTTGGTCTCGACACCGGCGACGCTTCCAAGGACGACCCCAGAAATCAGGACGAGATCGGCGAAAACGAACTGCTCGTCGTCTCCTTCGGCACGTCCTATAACGACAGCCGCGTAGCCGACATCAAGGGCATTGAAGATGCGCTGCAGGAAGCGAACCCCGACTGGTCCGTCCGCCGCGCCTTCACCGCGCAGATCATCATCAACCACATCCAGGCCCGTGACGGCGAAAAGATCGACAACATGGATCAGGCGCTCGAGCGTGCGGTCGCAAACGGCGTGAAGAACCTCGTCGTCCAGCCGACCCACCTGATGCACGGCGCGGAATATGACGAGATGTGCGAGGCGATCGACGCCTACCGCGACAAGTTCGAGTCTGTTTCCATCGCAGAGCCGATGCTCGGCGAGGTCGGCTCGGACGCTACCGTCATCAACGCCGACAAGGAAGCCGTCGCCAAGGCCATCACGGCTGCCGCCGTTGCAGACGCGGGCTTTGAGAGCCTCGACGCCGCCAAGGAAGCGGGCACCGCGTTCGTCTTCATGGGTCACGGCACCGCGCACGTCGCGAAGGTCACCTACAGCCAGATGAGCACGCAGATGCAGACGCTCGGCTATGAGAACGTCTTCATCGGCACCGTCGAGGG
>CAKUNY010000151.1 GCA_934668605.1 uncultured Oscillospiraceae bacterium
TCTTTCATTTTGAAACCTTTCGTGTCTCAAGCAGCTTCTGCTTGAGCTCTCCTTCGATGCGGCGCAGCTCCTGCTCGGCCTCCTGCCGCTTCTGCGCGCCCTCGGTCTGGATTTGCAGCACCTCGTCGAGCGTGGAAATCAGGCTCTCGTTCGTGTGCTTGAGCGTCTCGATGTCCACAATGCCGCGCTCGGCCTCCCGCGCCGTCTCAACGGTCGCCATCTTGAGCATGTCCGCGTTCTTTTGCAGCAGCTGATTTGTCATATCCGTGACCTTCCGCTGCGCCTCCATTGCGCGCTGGGAGTCCTGAATGCCGAGGCTCAAGACCATCTGGTTTTTCCAGAGCGGAATGGTGTTCATGATGGAGGTCTGGATCTTTTCCATCATGAGCGTGTCGTTATTCTGGATCATGCGGATCTGCGGCGCGGTCTGAAGGGAAATGACGCGCGTGAGCTCCAGGTCATGGAGCTTCTTTTCAAAGCGCTCGCACTTGTTTTCAAAGTCGTTCGCCGCCTGCGCGTCCTCGGCAAGGCCGCTGGTCTTCGCCTTTTCGCGAAGCTGCACAAGGGTCGTCGACCGCTCCTCGGCGAGCTTCTGCTTACCGGCCAGAATGTACATCGTCAGCTCCTTGAAATACGCAAGGTTCTTTTCGTACATCTGATCCATGACCGCGACGTCCTTCATGAGCGTCAGCTTGTGCTTGTCGAGCTCGGAGGCGATCTTGTCGACGTTGGCCTCGGCCTTGGAGTATTTCGTCTTCATTTCCTGCGCGCTGACCTGCGCCTTGCGGAACAGGCCGGCGATGCCCTTCTTCTCGGGCTCGTCCATGCCCTTGAGCTCGACGACAAGGCTTGTGACCATGTCGCCGATCTCGCCGAGGTCGCGCGTCTGCACCTTCGCGAGCGCCGTCTCGGAAAAGTCCGCGATGTTCTTCTGCGCCGCCGCGCCGTATTGCAGCACCTGGGACGTGTCGGTCAGATCGATCTGCTTCGAAAACGCCAGAACCGCCTGCTGCTCGGCCTCGCTCAGCATCGAAAGGTCGGGGCCCGCCTCGGGGACTTTCTCCGATTTTTCAATGAGGTCTTCCTGCTTGACCGGCTCTAAAACCGGTTCTTCTTCCAAATTCGGGGTCAGCGTCAGCTGGGGAATTTTTTCTTCCATTGTACTCACTCCTTAAAAGTCCTTGCCTGTCAGGCCTTCGCTCGCCATCATCTGCTCCATGACCTGAATGTCCGCCGTGATGTCCACGACGCTGCTTTCAAACAGACTGTCGAGCTGCCGCTGGAAGGCGACGATGACCTTGTCCAGCATGTCTTCGATCTTTTTCATGCCCTCGTCAATGTTTCCCATGCGCATGCCCTGATTTTGCAGCACGACGTACTGCTCGAGCAGCTTGATGGTCGTGGGCAGATAGTAATTGAGGAACTGCCGGATCTGCCCCATATCCTGCGGGTGCTCCTTGACGTAGGCAAAAATCTTCTCGGTCAGAATTTCGATCTGCTTGATCTGCGCGGAGAGCTTGAAGTCGGGAATCTCGTCGTTGAGCGCCTGGATTTTCGAAACCGATTCGGCGCCCTGCTTCAAAATCGCGTCCAGCTCCGCATTTCCGGTCGAGGGTTCAGGCTGCTTTTTCTCCTCGGGCTTCGGCGCGGGCTCGGCCTGCTTTTTCTCCTCGGGCTTGGCCGCATTGGGCGCGCTTTTATCTGCACTGTCCGCCTGTTCTACCTTGTCCGGGAAAAAGATTTTCAATACGCCGAAGGCCACGGCGGACAAAATTGCCGTGCTGATAATTCCGCCGAAGCTCGAAAGATGGCCGCTGATCGCCCGCGACAGCCACACAAGCCCCACCACATAAATGGGAATCACCGATTGTTTCTTTTTCGTATCCATGCAAAAGCCCTTTCTATCTTCTTTTTTCCATCTTATCGCGCGCGCGATGGAATGTCAAGAACCTGCCCGCATTGACATCCAAGCGCCCGTCCGGTATAATATTCCCGGTTCCGATGGGGCTGCCCGCGGGCAGCCCCTATGATAAGCAGCCGGATCCCGGTCGCGCGGGACGAGAGCTCTGCCCGGTCTCCGCCGCACATTCATACCTATGCGCGCGCGCCCGGTCTGGTGCCGGTTTCAACAAATTTCGTATCGGAGGCAAACCCTATGATCAAGGTATCCCCGTCTATTTTATCCGCTGACTTTGTCAACCTCGAGCGCGATATCCGCGCGCTTTCTCCTGCGGGAGCCGATTATGTTCATATTGACGTGATGGACGGCGAATTTGTTCCCAATATTACGATCGGAATTCCGGTCGTGGCCGCCATCCGGAAAATTACCGAGATGCCGCTGGACGTGCATCTGATGATCGACCGGCCGATCCGCTATGTAGACGAGTTCTGCAAGGCGGGCGCGGACATTCTGACGATCCACGAAGAGGCCGACACGCCCGAAAACACGAAAAAGGCCTTGGAGAAGATCCGCGCGAACGGCGTGAAGGCCGCGCTCAGCATCAAGCCGAAAACCCCGGCGGAGGCCGTTTTGCCGTATCTTCCGCTTTGCAGCCTGATTCTTGTCATGACCGTCGAGCCCGGCTTCGGCGGGCAGTCGTTCATGGAGGACATGATGCCCAAGGTGAAGACCATCCGGAGCTGGATCGAGCGGGACGATCTCGACTGCGAGCTCGAGGTCGACGGCGGCGTGAGCGAAAAGACCGCCAGCATCTGCACGTCCGCGGGCGCAAACGTTCTGGTTGCCGGCAGCGCCTATTTTAAGGCCGCCGATAAGGCCGCGTTCGTCAAGACCATCAAGGGATAATTTTTGGAGTTTTGCGATCAGGAAAGATCATATAAAAGACAGACATAAGCCGCGCCCCGGATTTCCGGGGCGCGGCTTTGCTCAAGTGCTTATTCGATGGAGGTCACAGGATAGTCCTGCGCCTCGACGGCCTTTTTGAGGGTGTCGTTCGCGACATCCTTCGAGAGCGTCACGACCGCCGTGCCTGCTTCGTGGCTGACCTTCGCTTCCGTCACGCCGTCGACGGCCTCAAGGGCTTTTTTGACTCTGGCCTCGCAATGAGAGCACATCATCCCGGTAATATACATCGTTTTTTCCATGGTTTCTGGTTCCTCCTTTGTTGTTGCAGCAGGAAGCTGCTTTGTGTGTCTCTTATGATCATGCCGCGCGTCGCGGAGCTTAAAGAGATTGAGCCGAAGGGCGTTGGACACCACGCAGAAGCTCGATAAGCTCATTGCCGCCGCGCCGAACATCGGGTTCAGCGTCAGCCCCAGCGGGACAAACACGCCCGCCGCGAGGGGAATGCCGATGGTGTTGTAGAAAAACGCCCAGAAGAGGTTTTCGTGAATGTTGCGGAGCGTCGCGCGGCTCAGGCGGATGGCCGCCGGAACATCGAGCAGACGGCTCTTCATGAGAACTACGTCCGCCGCGTCGATGGCAACGTCGGTGCCGGCTCCGATGGCAACGCCGATATCCGCTCTCGTAAGTGCCGGCGCGTCGTTGATGCCGTCTCCGACCATCGCGACTTTGCCTTGTGCCTTGAGTTTGCGAATCTCCAGCTCCTTGCCCTCCGGCAGGACGCCCGCGATGACCTCGTCCACGCCTGCCTGTTTGCCGATTGCTTTTGCAGTTCTTTCATTGTCGCCTGTCAGCATCACGACGCGAACGCCCATGTTCTGAAGCTCGCGCACAGCCTGCGGGCTGTCTTCCTTTATAACATCCGCCACGGCAATGACGCCGAGAAGCTTGCCGTCCAGGCTGAAATAGAGCGGCGTTTTTCCCTCGTCGCTGAGAGACTGCGCCTGCTTTTGGATGGCTTCGGGGATTTTTGCCTGCGCGCCGATGAATTTGTCGTTGCCGCCGCAGAGGGGCTTTCCCTGATAGCTTGCCGTGAGGCCGTTTCCGGGCAGCGCTTCAAAATCGCTTACGTCTTCGGGAGAAATGCCGAGCGCCTGCGCGCGCTTCAAAATCGCCTTGGAAAGCGGGTGCTCGCTCTTCTGCTCCAAAGAGACGGCGAGGCGGAAAAGCGCCTGCTCCGAGATACCGTCTGCCGGAAGAACGTCCGTGACCGCGGGCTCGCCGGAGGTGATGGTTCCGGTTTTGTCGAGGGCGACGATCTGGATACGGCCGGTTTCTTCCAGGCTTGCCGCTGTTTTGAAGAGAATGCCGCTTTTCGCGCCGAGGCCGCTTCCGACCATGATGGCGACCGGGGTGGCGAGGCCTAACGCGCACGGGCAGCTGATAACGAGCACGGAAATGCCGCGCGCGAGACTGTAGCCGAAGGGCTTTCCGATGAGGAGCCACACGATGGTGGTCACCAGTGCGATGGAAATGACCGCCGGAACGAAAACGCTGGAGACCTTGTCCGCGATTTTTGCGATCGGCGCTTTGGTGGCCGCCGCGTCGGAAACCATCTGGATGATCTGCGAGAGCGTCGTGTCCTGTCCAACCCGGGTGGCGCGGCAGGTCAAGAAGCCGGACTGGTTGACTGTTGCGGCCGAAACCGTATCGCCGGGAGCCTTGTCGGCGGGGATGCTTTCGCCGGTGAGCGCCGCTTCATTGACCGCGCTCGTGCCATCGAGCACCACGCCGTCGACCGGGATGCTCTCGCCGGGGCGGACGACGAAGGTGTCTCCCGCCTGTACCTGCTCGATGGGGACGGTTTCTTCCTTGCCGTCTCGAAGAACGGTTGCGGTTTTTGGAGCTAACTTCATGAGGCTCTTGAGCGCGTCCGTCGTTCTGCCCTTCGAGCGCGCCTCGAGCATCTTGCCGACGGTGATGAGGGTTAAAATCATGGCGGCGGACTCAAAATAGAAGTCCATCATATAATCCATGACGGCGTCCATATCGCCCCGCACCTGCGCGCCGGTCATGGCAAACAGGGCATAGGTGCTGTAGACGAACGCGGCGGTCGAGCCGAGGGCGACGAGCGTATCCATGTTGGGCGCGCGGTGCCAGAGGGCTTTGAAGCCGCTGATGAAAAAGCGCTGGTTGATGACCATGATGATGACCGTGAGCAGCAGCTGCGTCAGCCCCATCGCCACGTGATTGTCCGTGTAGAAGCCCGGCAGCGGCCAGCCCCACATCATGTGCCCCATCGAAAAATACATGAGCACGAGAAGAAAC
>CAKUNY010000152.1 GCA_934668605.1 uncultured Oscillospiraceae bacterium
CCGCTATTTCTTTGTGTCTAGGTATTGAATAATCGTTTGAGTGATACTCTCAACGAATTCTCTATCTGAAGTATTCTCACCAGCGTTCACGCATTTTTCCGGGTCCGTAAAGAGCGAATCGACCGATACTGAGAAAGTATTTGCAATCTTATAACAAATCGAAATACTCGCTTTTGCGGCACCTGTCTCAATTTGCGATATATACTTCTGATTGCACCCAATATATGCAGCAAGCTCGGACTGCGTTAACCCACGCTGTTTCCTCAGTCGATAGACATTTTCTCCTAGATATTGATACAGTTTTTGCTCTCCCAATTGCTACTCTTTTCCTGTGTTTATTATTACATATACCAATTCCATGTGAAACAAACCAGCTATCATAATCGTAGGTGCAACTATCATAAATATGCAAAGTTCCGTGCTTTATGCCATAACTTCGAGCTTATGGCAGCATTCATTTCCAAGAATGTCCTCAACGCTGGTTTTGAAGCTGTCGAATTTGTCGTTCGGAATGAACGCAAGCGCCGTGCCGGCGAAGCCGCCGCCGTGGACGCGGACGGCACCCTCGCCGCCGAGCAGTTGCTGGCAAAGCGCAAGCGTCAGCGCCATGTGCTGGTTCTCAATGTACCCAGCCGGGGTCACGTTTTGCAGCAGCGTCCAGGACGCGAGGCCGGACTCATTGACATAGTGCAAAAACGCTCCGAAGTTGTCGTTCTTCAGTGCCCGCACCTGGAGCTGCACGCGCTTGTTTTCGTTGAAGAAATGGATGGCGCGCAACACCGCGCGGTCGCCGGTTTCTTTGCGGACTTCGGCGATTTTAGCGTAAAATTCCGCCTCGCTGACCTCGCACAGGACTTCTTTGCCGAAGAACTTTGCGACCTTTTTCATCTCAATGGGCATGGCTGCGTACTCGTCGGTCAAATCGGCGTGGTCCGCGCCCGAATCGATCGTGCAGAGCGTGTAGCCGCTGTGCGCAAAGTCGTAATCGACCTTCTCCACGATCGGCGTTTTCGGGTCGTTGAAGTCGATGAACACCAGACCGCCGACGCTCGACGCCATCTGGTCCATCAGGCCCGACGGCTTCCCATAATACACATTCTCGGCGTACTGGCCGATCTGCGCGATCTCAATGGCTGACACGGCGTTGTCCGCAAACAGGCCGTTGAGAATCCTGCCAATCAGGACTTCAAACGCCGCACTGCTGGAAAGCCCGGAGCCGGGCAGCACGGTCGATCTGACCTTCGCATCAAAGCCTGCCAGCTGATATCCTCGTGACGCGAACGCCGCCGCCACGCCGCGAATGAGCGCCGCGGTGGTGTTCGTTTCTTCTTCCCGGATTTTCAGGTCACCGAGGTCGATCTCCACGGGCTTGTAGCCCTCAGAATCGACGCGGATGACATTTGTGCCGTTGAGCGTCACCTCCGCCGTCGTTTCCATGTCGACCGCCGCAGCCAGCACACAGCCGTGCTGGTGGTCGGTATGATTGCCGCCGATCTCCGTGCGCCCCGGCGCGGAAAAATGATAAACTTTATCCATTCTGAACCTCCGTCAGAAACTTTTTGAGGTGGTTTCTTCCTTCCGCCGTGCATTTGTAGACGCCTGCACATTCCAAAACCTGTGCAAACACCTGCCCGATCTCGAACTTGATGATGTCTTCCGCGTTTTCGGCATTGAATTCCGGATGGCGCTTCATGAGGCCTTCCGCCCAGTCGGCGTGCTTGGCGAGTTCTTCATTTTCGCGGAGATTTTCGCCGTTCAGAAGTGCCTCTCTGAGATCGGCCATCTCATTTTTGAGCCTGCCCGGCAGAATTGCCAAACCCATGACTTCGATCAAGCCGATGTTCTCCTTCTTGATGTGATGCAGCTCCTCATGCGGATGGTAGAGTCCCATCGGATGCTCTTTCGTTGTCAGGTTGTTGCGGAGTACGAGGTCAAGCTCATACTTGCCGTTCCGCATCCGCGCGATTGGCGTAATGGTGTTGTGCGGTTCGCCGTCGGTTTCGGCGAAGATCATGGCCTCCGGGTCGCTGTAACTGCGCCACTTGGAGAGGATCTTCCCCGCCAGCTCACAGAGCTGGTTTTTGTTTTCCGAGTTCAGGCGAAGCACCGTCATCGGATACTTGACCACGCAGCAGTCCACATTCTCAAAGCCCGGAACCTCGAACGAGAATTCCGACGCTGCTTTCTCCATCGGGAACGTGTGATGTCCGCCCTGGAAGTGCTCATGCGCCAGAATGCTGCCGCCGACGATGGGCAGGTCTGCATTGCTGCCAAGGAAGTAATGCGGGAATTGTTCGACGAACGAAAACAGCTTGTCAAAGGCAGATCGGTCAATCACCATCGGCGTATGCTCGGTATTCATGACGATGGCATGTTCATTGTAGTACACATACGGCGAATACTGGAATCCCCATGGCTGGCCGTTGACCGTGACCGACATGACGCGGAGATTCTGCCGCGCCGGGTGCGAAATCGTGCCCGCGTAGCCGACATTCTCCACGCACAGCAGGCACTTCGGATAACCGGACGCCTTTTTCAGCTTCGCTGCCGCAATATCTCTGGGGTCTTTCTCCGGCTTCGAGAGGTTGATGGAAATTTCAAGTTCGCCGTACTTCGTGTCGGAAACCCAGTGCTCATCCTTCGCAATGCGGTCGCGGCGGATATAGTTGCAATCCTGACTGAGCTTGTAGAAATAGTCCGTTGCAGCCTTCGGGCTTTCAGCGTAGAGCGACCAGAATTTTCGCACGACTTCCGACGGGCGCGGCGTCACGCAGCCCATGAGCCGTGTGTCAAACAGGTCGCGCTCCGCGATCGTGTCGTTGATCAAGCCGTTTTCGGCTGCATAGTCGCACAGAACGTTCAGACATTCTGGAAAATCATAATGCTTCGGCTGCTTTTCGTAGCTCTCGAGTTTCAATTCCGTCAGAAGCGAATTCCGCGCGAACGTCTCATCCAGTGGATGCAGCAACTCGCATTTTTTTGCATAATCGAGCAGCGAGTCCAATGCTGCAAAAATGGTGTTTATCGTCATATTCTTCATCTGCTTGAAAATGCAAACGACGTCGTGTGGTGATAGAGATATCCTGCTCGTAAAATCGGCTTTTCGAAGGACTCGCATGCCATAGCGTTTGGATAATACTGTGTTTCTAGGCAGATCGCATCGCGTTTATGATACGTTGCACCATACTTCCCCGCGCGGTCCGTTAAGAAATTTCCGGAATAGACCTGTAACCCCGGCATGGTCGTAGTGACTGTCATCTCAATACCCGTCTCTTTGGAATACAGCTTCGCCGCATTTTCTCCGTCCAAGCAGAAATTATGATCAATGCCGCCGCAGTTTTTGAGTTGGATGTCATCCTGCCAAATGTCGCGCCCAATTTCTTTTTCTGTTCGGAAATCAAAAGGCGTATTTGCAACAGAAAGCAACCGCCCCGTAGGCAGGCATCCCGTATCGTTTTCGAGGAATCGCTCTGCGTTGATGCGAAGCAGATGGTCAAGGACTGTTCCTTTCCCGCTCAGATTGAAATATGTATGATTTGTCAGATTGCAGAGTGTATCTGCGTCTGACTGTGCCTGATAGTCCAACGTCAGTGTGCTTCCGTGAATCAAATAGGTGCCACTGACGTGCAGCGTGCCGGGATAGCCTTCTTCGCCGTCTGGTGAAACACGGGAAAACCGCAGACCGTTTTCTACTTCTTCCGCTTGCCAAACGTGGCTATTGAACCCGCACAGACCGCCGTGCAGGTGGTTTTCACCGTCATTCTTATAAAGCGAATAGGTATTACCGTTCAGTGTGAATCTGGCGCCGCCGATCCGGTTACCAACACGTCCGATGCATGCGCCAAGATAACCGTCGTTTTCCTCGTACTCCCGGATCGTATCGTAGCCCAATACCACATCAACCCAGTCGCCGCTTTTATCTTTAACAAACAAAGACTGTATAGTCGCGCCATATAGCGGTATGCTAAGCTGGTCGCCTAGGGGAAAACGCGGCGGGCGCTGGCAGGAACTTTCCCTGTCTTCCCTTTCGCTCGCAGCGCACGGCAAGCCGCAGCCCCTGCGAAACGCCCACCGCGCGATACGGGATCAGCCGCAGGCGCAAAGACGGATCATCCCGCATCAGCCGCCGCATCAGCTCCGCCGGGTGCAGAAACTCCTGCTCCCGCAAGCCTGCGCTTGGCAAAAGCCGCGCCGCCGCCTTCCAGTCGAGCACGAGAACCGGCTCGTTCGTCATGGGGTCTTTGAGCGTGTTTCCGGTGTCAACGAGCGCGCGCAGCGTCAGCGTATTTTCCCCCAGCCGCAGCTCCAGCGTTTCAAACGCGCGCGCGGTGTGCTGCAGGCTCCCTGCAAACAGCAGCCGGATTCCAGCCGCAGCAAGCGCACCGATCGACAAAAGCGCCAGCGCGCTGACCGGATAGAACCCGCCGCCCGGAAGATGCAGCAGCCCCGTCCCCGTCAGCTGCGTAAACGCCGTCACGAGCCCCGCAAACAGGCACCCCATCGCGCAGAACACCGCCGTCAGCCGGAAATACCGCGCGCCTGCGCCAAACGCCGCAAGACAGATGGCCGCCGCCATGGACGCTTTCACGAGCCCGTGCCGCAAAAAGGAAAACTCCGGCAAAACAGCCGCCACAGCGTAGCCTCCGCCAAGCAGTCCTGCCAAGATCATGCGCCGCCAGCGAAGCTGCTCACCGCAAAGCCGCGCGCTGCATGCAAGAAGCCCCGTGTCGATCGCCGCGTTCAGCGCCAGCAGCGCCTCCCCGCAAAGCCGCATCCGCCTTCCCCCTTCCCGCTTGCCATGGACAAAGTATAGCGCTTGGACAAAGAAAAAACGGTCGCAATTCCAGCAGGAATTACGATCGCTCGTTCGCCCGGTTTTGCTTGCATTTTCGGTTAAGCATCCCTCGGCGCAGATTCGCGTACGATCTGACGGATGTTCTTTTCCGCCTTCGACCGCGGAAGCATGACCTCGTGCCCGCACCCCATGCAGCGCAGGCGGAAGTCCATCCCCGTGCGAAGCACCAGCCAGCGCTTTTCCCCGCAGGGGTGCTCTTTTTTCATGACCAGAATGTCGCCCAATTGTACATCCATCGTACGTCTCCCCTATTTCTTGATCTCGT
>CAKUNY010000153.1 GCA_934668605.1 uncultured Oscillospiraceae bacterium
CGGGCGCGGGTTACTTCAGCGAAAAGGAGAGTGGGACGATTGGAAGAGCTGCTTCGCATGGAGCACATCAGCAAACGGTTCGGCAATTTCTATGCCAATCAGGACATCAATTTTTCCGTGGCAAAGGGTGAGGTGCATACGCTGCTCGGCGAAAACGGCGCGGGCAAATCGACGCTTATGAACATCCTCATCGGCCTGTATCAGCCGACCGAGGGCAAGATCTTCCTGAATGGGCAGGAAGTTCGCATCGATTCTCCCAGCCAGGCGGTCAAGCTCGGCATCGGCATGGTGCACCAGCACTTCATGCTGGTCGAGGCAATGACAGTGTTTGATAACATCATCCTCGGAGACAAGCACGCGAAGGGCGTCTTCATCGACCGCGCCGCGCGAAGGAAGGAAATTGAGGCGCTGTCCGAAAAATACGGCCTGGATGTCCAGCTCGACAAGCTCATCACCGATATTTCCGTCGGCGAGCAGCAGAGAACCGAAATTCTCAAGGCGCTGTACCACGGGGCGGAGCTTCTGATTCTCGACGAGCCGTCCGCCGCGCTGACCGATATCGAGGTCGAAGGCCTCTTTGCCATCATGCAGAAGCTCATTGGCGAGGGCAAGTCCATCATCTTCATCAGCCACAAAATGCGCGAGGTGCTGCGCATCTCCGACCGCATCACGATTCTGCGGCTCGGCAAGGTCGTCGGGACGGTCAACCGCGCGGAAACCGATGGGCAGAAGCTTGCAAACCTCATGATCGGAAAAGAGCTGACCGAGTCGCAGTATGAAAAGATCGACGCCAGCGGTGCGGAGGTCGTGGCGGAGCTCGATCATGTGGACTTCAACAAGGAAAGCAAGCACAGCGGTCTGAATGATCTGTCTCTTAAAATCCACGCGGGCGAAATTGTCGGCGTGGCGGGTGTGGACGGCAACGGTCAGACGCAGCTTGCCCAGCTCATTACCGGCGTTCTCGCGCCGGACGCGGGCGAGGTGCATCTCAAGGGAAAGCGCGTTGCGGTCTTTGACCCGAACGGCTTTATTGAGCACGGCGTGTGTCATGTGCCGGAGGACCGGAATTTGCAGGGTCTGATCGGCGATATGTCCATCGCGGAAAATCTGGTTTTGAAGGACGCAGACGACGCAAGGTTCAGCAAGGGGCACGGCCTGCTTCTCAAAAAGCGCGCCATCGGCGACTACGCCAAGCGAATGGCGGAAAAATACGACGTGCGCTGCACGTCCGTCGATCAGAGCGTGCGCTCTCTTTCCGGCGGCAACCAGCAGAAGGTCATTCTTGCGCGGGAGCTGGAAAATAATCCGGCGCTTCTTGTCATGGCGCACCCGACGAGAGGCCTGGATATCGGCGCGACGAGCTTTGTGCATGAGCAGATGATCGGCGCGCGCGCAAGAGGCGTGGGCATTTTGCTCATCAGCGCGGACTTTGACGAGATCCTCGAAATGTCCGACCGCATTGTCGTCTGCTTCGAGGGGCAAATCATGGGCGAGTTCTCCGGCAAGAATCCGCCGGTAAATGAAATCAGCCTTGCCATGACCGGCAAGTGAGAGGAGGCGCAGCATGGAAAAACTGAAAAAAGCGTTCGGTGCGTTCCTTGTGCCGCTGCTGTCGATTCTGCTGGCCTTCCTCATTGGCGGCATCATCATGGCGGCGCTCGGCGCAGACCCGTTTGTAGCGGTCAAATTCCTGTTCCAGGGCGCGTTCGGCACGAAGGCCGGTATCGGCACGACGTTAACAAAAGCGACGCCTCTGATGTTCACCGCCCTTTGCGCGTGCTTCGCGTACAAATGCGGCGTATTTAACCTCGGCGGCGAGGGACAGTTTCTGATGGGCTCGATGGCGGCGTTTCTGACCTGCTATTTTACGGGGCTCACGGGCTTCTCTGGTATCGTTCTGGCGCTTGCCGCGGGCGCGCTTGCGGGCGGCATCTGGGGCATGATCCCGGGAGTTCTCAAAATCACGCGCGGGCAGAACGAGATGATCATCTCCATCATGCTCAACTATGTCGCGACGCTTCTCATGGGCGTCATTTACACCAGCTGGATCCGGGACGCGTCCGTTCCGCAGACGCCCGCCATCGACGAGGCCGTGCATCTGCCGCGCATCATCTCCGGCATGCGCTTTACGTGGGGACTTGTGATCGCGATCGCGGTGGGGCTCATTCTCTACTATGTCCTTTTCTGGACGAACGCGGGCTTCCGGCTGCGCGCGGTCGGCTATAACATGACGGCCAGCCGGTTTAACGGCATTCCCGTCGGGCGGTACATGCTCGCAAGCTTTATTGTCTCCGGCGCGATCGCGGGTCTGGGCGGCAGCGCGGAGCTTTTGGGCACGCAGTTCCGTTTGATCAACGGCTTCGGCGCAGGCTACGGCTTCGACGGCGTTGCGATGGCGCTCATCGGGCAGCTTCACCCGATTGCGACGATGGTCGTGGCGCTATTCTTCGCGGTTCTGCGCGTGGGCTCAACGACCATGCAGGCTGCCACCGGCGTTCCGACGAGCGTCTCGGATATCATTCAGGCGCTTGTGATCGTCTTCTCGGTTGCGGGTATGGCACTGACGAAGCTTCTGGAATTTGAGGCGTGGAAAAACCGCGTCTTCGGCAGGAGAAAGGAGGGCGCGGCGTAATGGATTGGATTTCGAGCTTACTTCTGGCAACCGTTCGTCTGGCAATTCCGGTGCTGCTCATCTCGCTTGCCGAGCTCTACGGGCAAAGAGCCGGTATGGTCAACATCGGCCTTGAGGGTCTGGCGGCCATCGGCGCGCTGGTCGGCTTTCTGGTGTGCTACATCACGGGCTCCAACTGGCTGGGGCTTTTGTGCGGGGCGCTGGCCGGTATCGCGGTCAATATGATCTATGCGTTTTCAACGATCACTCTCTGCGCCAACCACACGGTCTACGGCATGGCCATCAATATTTTCGCGCCCGCGCTTGCATCGTTCATTTACCGTGTGTATTTTGGCACCGGCTCTGACCTCAAGCAGATCGTCACCATGTCCTCCGTCGCCATCCCCGGCCTCAAGGACATTCCCATCATCGGAGGGCTCCTTTTTGATCAGAGCCCGATGGTCTATCTGACGCTGCTGTTTGTCGTCTTTACGGCCATCTTCTTTGGCCGGACGCGCGCTGGCCTGAGCTACAAGTCTGTCGGCGAGCATCCGCAGGCGGCCGCGACGCTCGGCATCAACGTCGTTGGCGTCAAGTATCTCGCTTGTGTCATTTGCGGCGCTCTTGCCGGTATCGGCGGCGCGTATTTGACGACCTGCTATTCCAGCACCTATACAGACGGCATTGTCGCCGGGCGCGGCTTCATTGCGCTGGCAGCTGTCATCTTTGGCCGGTGGAGCGCGGGCGGAATTCTGCTTGCCTGCCTGTTCTTCGGCTTCTGCGATGCGCTGCAAATCAGATTGCAGGTTTCCGGCATCGCCATCCCGTATCAGTTCTTCCAGATGATCCCGTACCTCGCGACGGTGCTTGTTCTGAGTCTCATCGGCGCAAAGCAGGCAGGCCCGCGGGCAAACGGACAGCCCTATCGCCGCGAACAGCGGTAAACCGGTAACAGCGCCGAAACCGGCGTCGTTATAAATTATTCTTACGGAGGGAACCACATGAAAAAGTTACTCGCCCTGCTCCTGGCAGCTGCCATGCTGCTGACGTTCGCCGCCTGCGCAAGCAAGCCCGCGGAAACGCAGACGCCCGCGGAGACGACGAATGAGACGACCGAGGCTCCGGCTGCGGAAACCGAAACCAAGACCGAAGAAGCGCCTGCCGCCGAAACCACCGACGGCAAGACCTACAAGGTCGCCATGATCTGCGACTCCAGCATCAACGACGGCGGCTGGGGCGCTGCGTGCTACAATGCGATGATCGCCGCTGCCGAGCGCAAGGGCTGGCAGGCGGAGGTCACCGACTCCATCTCGCAGGACGCTTACTATGATTCCATCGTTGCCTACTGCATGCTGGGCTACGACATGATCTACGCGCCCGGCAACCAGTACACCGACGCTGTCCTTCAGGCGGCTGAGGAGTACCCCGACATCGCGTTCGCCCTTCTGAACGGCGCTGCCGACACGCCCGAGAAGGCTGTCAACAAGAACGTCTCCTCGCTTCTTCCGAACGCGCAGCAGATCGGCTGGATCGCGGGCGCTCTTGCCGGCCTCATGACCGAAACCGGTAAGCTCGGCTTCATCGGCGGCATGGAGCTTGACACCACCAAGGGCAAGATCGCGGGCTTCGAAGAGGCTGCGAAGTTTGTCGGCGAAAAGGAAGGCAAGACCGTGGAACTGCTGAACGTTCCGTACGCCAACTCCTTCTCCGACGCGCCCAAGGGCAAGGAATTTGCCACCGAGCTCATCTCCCAGGGCGCTGACGTGTTCTTCGGCGACGCTTCCGCCGTTGACTCCGGCGCGCGCGAGGCCATCGATGCTGCAAACGCTGCCGCTGGCGAGATCAAGATCTACGACATCGGCCAGCCTGCCGATATCCTCGGCCAGAACGAGTGCATCATCTGCTCGCAGGTCACCGATAACTCCGCAATGGTCGCCGCTTCTATGGAGGCTGTTGAGGCCGGTACCTTCGGCGGCGAAGTGCTCTACGGCACGCTCCAGAACGGCACTCTGTCCGCTGGCGCGCTGAGCGACCTCGTTCCCGCCGACGTGCAGGAGAAGTACCTCTCCTACATCGAGGAAATGAAGAACGACACGTTCATGAAGTAATCCATAGTCCAAAAAATGGGATGCGCTCTGGCGCATCCCATTTTATCTATATTAAAAAAGCTAACGCTTTTTTAATATAGATAGGATTGCACCTCGACTGCGCGCATAATTTTTGCCCCATTGGGGCAAAAATTCCACACTTGCGAGGTGATAAGTATGTTTCCGGTCGGCAAAGCCGCCGGATAACATGGATTTCCACTTTATTTCGCCCTGCGGGGCGAAACTCTACGAGGTTTT
>CAKUNY010000154.1 GCA_934668605.1 uncultured Oscillospiraceae bacterium
AAAGGGTCGCAACCCTTTTGTTTCCGAAAGAGTCCAGAGGAAACCCTTTTGAAGGGTTTCCTTTGGGCAACTTCTTCTTGACGGCCGACGCCGTTCTTCTTTGCGCAGCTAAGAAGAATGGGGTCGAAACTACCAGGCTGGTAGGCTTCTGCCAGTTTAAACTGGCGCTTGCCGCCACGGACGGCAGAAAAAAACAAACGCCCCCGCTGTTGGCGGAACAGCAAAAAACACACGCATATTTTGCAAAGAATAACAAACACTACCAGCGTCATCAAACAAGCAGGAGGTTATCATTTTGAAACACCGTTATCACCTTGGGCGAAAACTCGCCGCCCTGATGCTGGTACTTTTCATGTTTGTGCAGGCCGCTTTTGCGGCGGAGGTTCGCGTCGACTCGCCGGACGGTCTGGCGCTGAGCGCGGAGGTCTTTTCCGAGAGTGAGGCGCTTGAGGGCGTGTATGTCGCAAGCGTCCCGTCGAGTCTGGATGCAGAAGTGATCCTGGGCGGCCGGACGCTTTGCGCGGGCGACGTGCTCGACCGGACAATGCTGAGCCAGCTTCGCGTAAAGCCCGCTGCCAACCGGGATTCCGACTGCGAGCTCGTCTATTTTCCGATTGAAAACGGCGAGGTTCAGCCTTCTCGCGCGCTGTCTCTTTCGATTCTCACGGGCAAGAACGAAGCGCCCGTCTGCCGGGACGTGAAGCTCGAGACGTACAAGAACATCGCAAATACCGGCGCGCTCGACGCACGCGACCCCGAGGGTGACACGCTCACCTATCAGCTCGTGAAAGAGCCCAAGCGCGGCACGGTCGAAATCTCGCCCGACGGCAGCTTCACCTACACGCCCGCGCAGAACAAGGTCGGCAAGGATGTCTTTACCTACACCGCAACGGACTCCGCCGGAAACGTGTCGAACGCGGCAAGCGTCACCGTCAAGATCGTCAAGCCGACTGACCGCGCGATGTATCAGGATCTTTCCGGGGACTCGCTTGCGTACACGGCAATGTGGCTCAAAGACAAGGGCGTCTACACCGGCAAGCGCATCGCGGGCAATCTCTGCTTCGAGCCGGAGAGCACGCTCACGCGCGGCGAATTTCTGGTCATGGCCATGAAGCTTCTCGGCGCGGAGCCCGAAAGCTCGCGTCTCACCTCGGGCTTTGCCGACGAGAACCAGACCCCCGCGTGGATGCGGCCTTATATCGTCTCGGCCTTCAAAAGCGGGATGATCTCGGGCGTGACATCGCCCAGCGGCATGGTCTTCCGGCCAGAGTCGAACCTCACGCGCGCGGAGGCCGCTGTGATGCTCCAGAATATCCTGAAGCTCCCGCAGCCGCAGGAGGCCGCCGTCTTTGCAGAAGACAGCGCCATTCCCGTCTGGGCGCAGGCGTCTGTTTCGGCGCTCAGCGAGGCCGGGATCGTCATTCCCGTCACGACCTCTGCCGAGAATCTCACGCGGCGCGAGGCGGCGGAGCTGCTGTTTGAGTGCTGGACGCTCTGCGAAACGCGCGAGACTGCCGCGTCCCGCCTTTCCAAATAAGCAAGAGGCTGCAACCCGGGTTCGGATTGCAGCCTCTTTTTTGCGCGTTTCAGAACACAACGACCAGCAGCATTTTGAACTGCTCTTTGCCAAACACCGCGTGCGGATGGCGCGCGGGCATGACGATAGACTCGCCCTCGTGCAGTTCAAAGTCCTTTCCGTCGATCGTGATTCTGCCCACGCCGTCTAAACACGTGACAAACGCGTCTCCGCCCGATTCGTGCGTGCTGATCTCCTCGCCCTTGTCAAACGCGAAGAGCGTCACGCTCAAAGCGCTGTTCTGCGCGAGCGTCTTGCTCACGACCTGCCCCGGCTGATAGGAAACCTCGTCCTTGAGCGGCAAAACCTGTGCCTTTTCGATATTCTTGATTCCGTTCATGAAAATCCCTCCTGTTCGTTATACCGATAGTCTACCCAATTCCGCACAACATTCCATTGGAATTCCAACAAAGAGGGCGGGCGGCGCACCAAATTTTGATGCGCCGCCCTTTGTATCCTTATGAAGCTTTTGCCGGAGATTTAATTGAAGCTTCCGAGCTGCTTGCCGGAGAGCACGTGGAAATGGATGTGATGCACGGTCTGCCCGGCGAGCTCGCCGACGTTCGTGACCACGCGGTAGCCCTCCGAGAAGCCCTGCTCCTTCGCGATTTTCGCGATGACGGTGTAAATGTGGCCGATCAGCGCCTCATTTTCCTCCGTGACCTCCGCGGCGGATGCAAAATGCTGCTTCGGAATCACGAGAAAATGCGTCGGCGCAAGCGGCGCGATGTCCAGAAACGCGAGGCACTTGTCGTCCTCGTAAACCTTCGTTGTCGGGATCTCTCCCGCGATGATCTTACAAAACAGGCAATCAGACATATGACTTCCTCCTTATTTCAGATGTTCTGCGACAAAATCGTCAACCGCTGCCAGCGCGTCGTCGAGCTTGAGCGCGTTCGTGCCGCCGCCCATCGCGGAATCCGGCTTGCCGCCGCCCTTGCCGCCGACGATCGGGGCGATCGCCTTGATGATATCACCGGCCTTGATGCCGGAGGCCACCGCGTTTTTGCCGCAGACCGCAAGAAGCGTCACCTTTTCTCCGTTGACCGTGCCGAGCACTGCCACGATGGACGCGTCCTTGTCGCGCAGGAAATCGCCGAGCTTGCGAAGATCGTTCGCCTCCGTGCCCTGGCGAACCGCCGTAACGACCTTGAGCTCTCCGACCTTCTTCGCCGAGAACATCAGGTTATCGACATCGCCCGCAAAGACCTTGTCCTTCATTTTTTCAATCGTCTGCTGGAGATTGCGAACCTCCTGCATGCTGCTCTGCGCCTTGGCAATGAGCTCGCCCGGGGTCGTCTTGAGCACTTCCGCGGCCTTCATGATGCGCATGTTCATTTCGTCGACCATATTGATGAACGCAAGACCCGTCACGGCCTCAATGCGGCGCACGCCGGAGGCGACGGAGGACTCGCTCACAATGCGGAAGGAGCCAACCTTCGCGGTGTTATCCACATGCGTGCCGCCGCAGAGCTCGATGGACTTGCCGCCCATGTTGACAACGCGGACAACATCGCCGTACTTTTCGCCGAAGAGCGCGATCGCGCCGAGCTTCTTGGCCTCGTTAATTGGCATTTCTTTCGTTTCAACGTCCATGCCGTCGAGAATCAGCTCACTGACAAGGCGGCTGATTTTCACCAGCTCCTCCGCCGTCACGGCCGAGAAGTGCGTAAAGTCGTAGCGCAGGCGGTCCGGCTCGACCAAAGAGCCCGCCTGATGGGCGTGGTCGCCCAGCACGACGCGCAGCGCGTAATCAAGGAGGTGCGTCGCCGAGTGCGCGCGCATGATGGCCTTGCGGTGGTCGGTATCAATGGCCGCTGTAACTGCGTCACCGACCGCAAGAGAGCCGGAGACGAGCTTGCCGTAGTGCATGAACTTGCCGCCCTTGTTCTTCTGAACATCCGACACGGCAAACTTCGCGTCGCCCGCGAAAATCACGCCCTGATCGGCGATCTGGCCGCCCATCTCCGCGTAGAACGGGGTCTGGTCGAGAACGAGAATCGCGTCCTGACCGGCGGTGATCGCGTCGCGCAGCTCGTCTTCGGCGACGATGGCGACGATCTTGCCGTCCGCTTCCATGTTCGTGTAGCCGATAAATTCGGTGGCCGGAATTTCCTTGCCGAATTCCACGCCGGCCCAGCCAAGGTCGCCGAGTGCTTTTCTGGCCTCTCTTGCGCGCACCTTCTGCTCCTGCATGAGCTGCTGGAAGGCCGCCTCGTCAACGCTCAATCCGACTTCTTTGACCATCTCGCTGGTCAGGTCGATCGGGAAGCCGTAGGTATCATAGAGCTTGAACGCGTCCGCGCCGGAGAAAATCGTCTCCTGCTTCTGCTTGTGGCTTTCCAGCATCTCGGAGAAGATCTTCATGCCGCCGTCGATCGTCTTGGCGAAGTTCTCTTCCTCCGTGCGAATCACGCGCGTGATATAGGCCTGCTTCTCCCGGAGCTCGGGGTACTGGCACTCATTTTCATGGACAACGGTGTCGACGATCTGATAGAGGAACGGCTCGTTCACACCGAGGAGCTTGCCGTGCCGGGCCGCTCTTCTGAGTAAGCGGCGCAGAACATAGCCGCGGCCTTCGTTCGACGGCAGGATACCGTCGCAGATCATGAACGTTGACGAGCGGATATGGTCGGTGATGACGCGGAGCGAGACATCCATTTTCTGGGACTCTTCGTAATGTGCGCCCGTGAGCTCGGAGACCTTGTTCGTGATGTTCATGACCGTATCGACGTCAAACAGCGACGCGACATTCTGGCACACGCAGGCGAGACGCTCAAGGCCCATACCGGTATCAATATTCTTCTGCTTGAGCTCTTCATAGTGGCCGTGGCCGTCGTTATTGAACTGCGAGAAGACGATGTTCCAGACCTCGACATAGCGGTCGCAGTCGCAGCCGACCGTACAGCCGGGCTTGCCGCAGCCGTACTGCTCGCCGCGGTCGTAGTAAATTTCCGAGCACGGGCCGCACGGGCCGGAGCCATGCTCCCAGAAGTTATCTTCTTTTCCGAAGCGGAAGATGCGGTTTTCGGGAATGCCGATATCGTCGCGCCAGATGGCAAAGGCCTCGTCATCGGCAGGCGTCGTCTCGTTGCCGGCGAAGACGGACGGATAGAGCCGGTCGGGCTCGAGTCCGACCCACTCGGGGCTCGTGAGGAATTCCCACGCCCAGGGAATGGCTTCCTTCTTAAAATAGTCGCCGAACGAGAAGTTGCCCAGCATTTCAAAATACGTGCCGTGGCGTGCGGTGTGGCCGACGTTTTCAATATCGCCCGTGCGGATGCACTTCTGGCAGGTCGTCACACGATGGCGCGGCGGCTCTTCCTCGCC
>CAKUNY010000155.1 GCA_934668605.1 uncultured Oscillospiraceae bacterium
TCCTGCGGCTGCTTCGAGTGCATCTCCGGCATTGAGCCGATGTCCAACGGCTTCATCGTCGTCAACCGCGAGTACGCGGGCATGACCCCCGCCGGTATGACCTTCGGCGAGCTGGCCTCCTGCACCGGCGGCGGCGTTCAGACCCCGGGCTACATGGGGCATGGCCGCCACTTCATCTCGTCTAAAAAGTTCATCCACGCCGAGGGCGGTATCGAGCGTATCGTCTGGATGCCGAAGGAGCTCAAGGACGATGTGGGTGAGAAGCTCAACAAGACTGCCAAGGAGCTCTATGGCATCGACAACTTCACCGACATGATCGCCGACGAGACGATCTGCACCGATTGTGACGCCCTGATGACGTTCCTGCAGGAAAAGAATCATCCGGTACTTGCAATGGAGCCGCTGATGTAATATAATGATGGTGTCCGCATAACAGCGCCGGTTTTCCCGCCGGAGGTCTGGCAGACATTCAGCCCGCAGAGCGTTCCCACATTCTGCTGGGTACCTTCAATAACTGGGGGGAGGGTTCTTGCCCTCCCCTTTTTTGCAAAGTGTTTGCTCTCTGCGGACAAACATGGTAAAATGTCCGCAAAACGAAGCTATACGTGTACGAACGGTTCGTCCGCAGACGTATGACTTTGCGCATTACTACACCGAAAGGGGATTCCATCCGATGTATCAGATCACGTTCCAGTTTGAAAACGGCGGCAAGCCCGTCATTGTTGACGCTGCGCCCAATTCTTCGCTGCTGGATGTGGCGAAGGCGGCGAACGTCGCCATTGACGCGCCATGTAACGGCAACGGCTCTTGCGGCAAGTGCCGGGTCAAGATTTTAGAGGGCACGGTCGAAAGCACCCCGACGCACCATATTTCCGAGGAGGAATACGCTGCCGGTTGGCGGCTGAGCTGCGCGAGCAAGCCCACGTCTGACGTGGTCGTGCAGGTGCCGGATATTGCGTCCGCGTACCAGAGCCGCATGAAGACCGCCGATCTTTCCACCGGCGAGGAAGTTGCGACGTTCAACAAGCTCCAGGAGGATATCCGGGAAGCGGGCGTGGAGATCAGCTGCGACTTTGTTTCCGCCGTTCTCGAGCTCTCGGAACCCACGCTGGACGACACCATGCCGGACACCGAGCGTCTGGCACTCGCCGCGCAGGACGCGTTCGACGGCTGTACGGAGGTCAAGCTCACCTACCATACCGTCAAGAAGCTCGCCAAGACGCTTCGCGAGGCCAATTTCAAGGTGCAGATCACGGGCACGCTTGACATGGGCGTTCTGACTGTCATGGACGTGACCGGAAAGCTGGACGCTCCGATGATCGGCTGCGCAATCGATATCGGCACGACGACGGTGACGGGCGTTCTTCTGAATCTGGAAACCGGCGAGGTCGTCGCAAAGGCGTCCTCCGGCAACGGCCAGATCCGCTACGGCGCGGACGTTATCAACCGCATCATTGAGCAGTCAAAGCCCGGCGGCGTGAAACGCTTGCAGGACGCGATTTTAAAAGAGACGCTTGTTCCGCTGACCGCTGTCATGTGCAAATTCGCTGGCATTACGGCAGACCGGATTTTAAGAGCCGCCGTCGCGTCCAACACGACGATGAACCATCTTCTGCTCGGCGTGGACGCGAACCCCGTGCGCATGGAGCCGTATATTCCGACGTTCTTCCAATGGCGCGGCATGCGCGCACTCGACCTCGGCTTTGTGGCAAACCCCGACGCGGAGGTTCTCGTCGCGCCGAACATCGGCTCGTATGTCGGCGGCGATATCACCGCGGGCACGTTCGCGAGCCTGATCTGGAACAAGGATGAATTCTCCCTCTTCATTGACCTCGGCACGAACGGCGAGCTTGTCTTCGGCAACCGCGACTTCATGATGTCCTGCGCCTGCTCGGCAGGCCCCGCGTTTGAAGGCGGCGACATTTCCTGCGGCATGCGCGCAACAGACGGCGCGGTCGAGGCGGTTTCCATTGACAAAGATACGATGGAGCCGAAGCTCACGATCGTCGGCGAAGAAGGCCAGAAGCCCGTCGGTATCTGCGGCTCGGGCATCATCGACGTGATTGCCGAGCTCTACCGCACATCCATCATTTCCTCCAAGGGCAAGTTCGTCCGCGAGGGCGGCAGAGTCGCCCACGACGAGCACGGCATGGGGCGCTATATTCTTGCAAAGCCTGAAGAGAGCGAAACCGGCCGCGAAATTTCGATCACCGAGGTCGACATTGACTCGTTCATCCGCGCGAAGGGCGCCATCTTCTCGGCCATCAACATTATGCTCTCGAGCCTTGACATGGACGTTTCGGTTCTCGAGCATGTCTATGTCGCGGGCGGTATCGGCTCGGGCATCAACATGGAAAATGCCGTGCGCATCGGCATGCTGCCGGACATTGACCGCGCGCTCTTTACCTACCTCGGCAACACGTCCCTGGCCGGTGCGTACGCGATGGTGCGCTCGGAAAACGCGAACCAGAAGGTAAACGAAATCGCGTCCAACATGACATATATGGAGCTTTCGACGAACCCGCAGTACATGGACGAATTCGTCGCGGCCTGCTTCCTGCCGCACACGAACCGCGAGCTGTTCCCGTCGAGCGTACAGGAGTGATGGTATGGCAGAGCTGAATAAAAAGGACGTACAGAACAACAAGGAAGAGGTTCCGTTTGCGCACTATGAGGCGCTCTTCCGCGACCTAGACCCCGATGAAGCGGCGCAGCGCTGCGGCGTGAAGTTTGAAAACGGCGCGTTCACGGTGACGCTTCTGGGAGACGATTACGTCATCACGTGGCCGGAGTATACCATCTCCGCCGACAATCCCAGAGCGTTCGCGCTCAAAAATATCCCCGCGCAGACCTTCCTCCTTCGGTATCTTCTCGAGGGCAAGAAGGCGGGCGCATGGCTGAGCTTCAAAACCTTCCGCGAAATGCCGTGGGGCGAGCTCTATATCAGCCCCTACACCGGGCGCGTGCTGACAAGAGCGGCGTTTACCTTCGGCACGCGCGTCGGCAAATTCGCCGAGGCCTGCGAAAAGATGGGCGGCGCGAGAGTCGAGCACGGAGACGCGGGCTATGAATTTGAGCTTCTGCCCGGGTATCGGATGCAGATCATGGTCTACGCCGGAGACGACGAGTTCCCGCCCAGCAGCCAGGTTCTGTATTCTGACAACTTTGAGACGGGATTTTCCGCCGAAGACCGCGTGGTCGCGGGCGATATTCTGATTTCCAGCATCAAAAATTATTTCTGAGGTATTGAGATATGAGCTTTGTATATAAGGGGCTGTCTGCGAACTTTGAAAAGCTGATCGTGACGGAGCACGAGCTTGAGCGGCAGCTGGCAAGACTCCAGCAGCAGACCCCGCGCGCCGTTCCCGTGACCGACCGGGGCGCAAAATTGGGAGACGAGGTCGTGCTGGACTACGCAGGCTTCGTCGATGGCAAGCAGTTTGAGGGCGGCACGGCCAAGGAGCAAATCCTGACGCTTGGCAGCGGCATGTTCATCCCCGGCTTTGAAACCCAGCTCGTCGGCGCGGAAAAGGGCGCGGACGTGCTTGTCACCGTGACCTTCCCGGAGGACTATCGGGCAGCCGAGCTTGCCGGAAAGCCTGCGGAATTCAAGTGCCATGTTTTAGAGATTCGCGAAAAGACGCCGTATGAACTCGACGACGTGTTTGCAAAAGAGGTCGGCGGATGCGAAACGCTCGAGGAGATGAAGGAAAAGCTTCGCCAGAGCCTCCAGGCGTATTACGACGACCGCGCCGAGATGGAGGTGCAGGACAGCCTCATGCGGCAGGCCGCCGCGACGCTCGACTACACGCCGACGGACAAGGAGCTGGCGTCTGGCATCGACGCGCAGGTGGAGCTTTTAAAGGCGCAGCTGGCTCAGAAGGGGCTCACGCTGGACGCGTATCTGCAATTCACCGGCCAGACCGAGCAGAAGCTCCGCGAGGACGCAAAGCCGGAAGCCATCAGCAGCCTTCGCATCCAGAAGGCCGCCGACCGCATCGCCATCCTTGAGGGCATCACCGCGACCGACGAGGACTACGCAAACGAACTTGCCGCCATCTGCCGCCAGAACCGCATGACGATGCAGCAGCTGAAACCGCACATCAACGCGCAGTTTGAGCAAAGCGTCCGCGACAACATCCGCATGCAGAAGGCAATCGCTCTCGTCAGAGCGAATGCGCACGTGACCGTGGTCGACGCGCCCGCCTCGAAGGACTGAATCTGCGTGGGTCGTCCCGCGCAGTTCTCCTAAAATCAGGATATTCCACGTGCGAAATATTTCCCGGCATTTCGTATAAAATTCCGGCGTAACCCAAAAAGCAATTTGTATAAACGCACCCGAGAGCCATATCAGCCCTCGGGTGCTTTATATCATATGTGACATATCGCACAAAGAAATGGGGCGCTTTCCGTGCAAAGTTACAAATTGGCAATCAGGTATTGACTTACCAAAAAGTTAGTGCTATTCTAAGAACGAACCGATAAAAAAGTATCGATTCCGCACGGCGCTGATGGCTGCGGGTGAAGGGATGCGCAGCGCCGAAGCTATTCTTTCCCGGGGGAGTGAAGGCCCCGGAAGAACAAGGAGGAAATATCATGGCAATCGAATTCAAGGATGGCAAGTACGTTGACCCCCAGACCGGCCGCGTCACGCTCGACCCGACCGAATACAAGGATTGGCAGATCGCTGAAGAGGCAGAAAAGAACCTGCCTTCCGTGGACTACTTCCGCGAGAAGCTCGGCCTGCTGCCCGAAGAGATCATTCCCTACGGCAAGACCCCGAAGATTGACTTTATCAAGGTCATGAACCGTCTGAAGGATAAGCCCGACGGCAAGTTCATCGAAGTCACCGCCATTACCCCGACTCCGTTCGGCGAAGGCAAGTCCAC
>CAKUNY010000156.1 GCA_934668605.1 uncultured Oscillospiraceae bacterium
CTTATGATGCTTCCTTTGCAGTTGGTCGGCGTTGTGATGTCCGTAATCAACCATCGAAGCCAAACGAAAAAAGCCGTGACAGCGGAAGGCTCAAGACAGGAAAAATATGAAGCCTATCTGAATGATGTTACAAAAACGCTTCAGGAGGCGCACGACAAACAGCTTGCCGCATTGCAGAGGGAGAATCCTTCCGCGGATATATGTGCGGAGATTCTAAAGAACAGAACACCGGAGCTGTGGAGTCGGAATCCAAAGAACGAAAATTTCTATGCGGTTCGGCTTGGAACAGGTGATGTTACTGCGACTGTGTGTGCGCAGTTTGCAGCAGATCCCTTCAGCGGGAATGAAGACCCGCTCCAGACGCGCGCGGCGGAGCTTGCGGATCAAAGTAAGCTGCTGACAGATGCGCCGGTCGTTTTGCAGGGGCAGAAAAATTGTGTCGTAGGCATTGTGGGAGATAGAAAGCTGACGGATCAGATGCAGCAGAATTTGCTCATTCAGCTGAGCACGCTCTGCGCAAGCACCGATCTGCGGTTTGCTGCCTTTGCTCCGGGCAAAAGCTGGCGCTGGCTCCGCTGGCTGCCGCATATGCAGATGCCGAAGCAGCCGGGGTATATGCTGGCCATTGGGGACAGCAATGCGGACGAGACGGCGCGGGCGCTGCGCGAAAGTATGGAAAAGACGGGCGAAGGTCAACCGGCGCCGAACTACTGCGTGTTTATTCCGGAGGGCGGTTGCTTTGACCACGCGCTTTTGAAGCTGACTGCTGACGAAAAAAATCGGGCATCAATACGCTTTTTCATTTCCTGCCGCAGCATTGCGGAACTGCCGAAGGAATGTACCCCAATTCTGGAGCTTCATGAGGATACCTGCGTTTTCTACAACAGCAACGATGCACAGACGAAGCAGATCTTCCGCATGGATGCAGAAAATACCATCGACTGCGGTGCTTTTGCGAGAACGCTTGCCGGAATCCGAAGAGAAGATGACCAAGCTGGTGGGAAAATCCCGGATAGCATTACGTTTATGGATGGCTACGGTCTGCGCAGAGCAGAGGATTGGAACATTCAAAAGGCGTGGTCGTCTGCACGGCCGGAGCAGTCCCTTGCCGTACCGATCGGTGTCGACAAATACGGAAAGACGTTCCTTTTTGATGTGCTTGACGGAAAAGACGGCGTTCACGGACTTGTTGGCGGAACCGCAGGCTCCGGTAAATCCGAGATGCTGCAAACGTGGATTCTGTCTATGGCGATGCACTTCTCCCCGCAGGACGTGTCGTTTGTAATCGTCGATTTCAAGGGTTCCGGCTTACTCAGCCCGTTTGAGAAATTGCCGCATCTTGCAGGAGCAATATCGAATCTGGACAAGGATATCAAACGAAATGCAGATTCGTTGAAGCATGAGATCGACCGCCGTGAAGTGCTTTTTAAGGAGCAATGCGTAACAGAAATTAAAAAATATTGGGAAAAAGAAAGAAAATTTCCGAGTATTGAACATATCCCGCTTTTAATCGTTGTGATTGACGAGTTTGCCATGCTGCAAAAGGATTTTTCATACTTTACTGAAATCGTAGAAAAGAATTACACGTTGAGTCGATCACTCGGGATATGGTTTACCCTTGCAACACAGCAGCCAACCAGTATCACTAGTGCAGCCATTAACGCGAATACCCACTATAGGTGGCTTCTGAAAGTTTCAAATATTAGTGAGAGTAAAGCTGTAATTGATATTCCAGATGCCGCCTATATTAAATGCCCAGGGCGGGCGTATGTTTCGATAGGACCGGTGGCTCTAAAGAATATCACGCAAGTGCAATCCTTCTGGAGCGGAGCAAAGTACAGACCCGGAGCCTTTTTAACCCAACAGCAACTGGCATTTGTAGACCTGATCGGACAGCGTATATATGCAAAAACAAACGAAGACGCGGCTGATACGGAATCAATCACGCAAATTGAGAAACTGGTTGGTTACATCCGGCAGTATGCCGACGAAAACCACATTCCGGACGCGCAGCAGGTCTGGCTGGAGAAGCTGCCGGATCGCTTTTCGCTCACGCAGATGCAGCTGGAACGGACAGACGGGCTCTGCCCTGTGATTGGAAGGATCGACGACCCCAAGAATCAGACGCAGTATCCGCTGTGTGTCGACTTTACCGGCAGCGGTCATATGGTCGTCTACGGAGCGTCGGTCACGGGTAAGACCACGTTCCTGCAAACGCTGATGATGGCGCTCGTTACGCGGTACACACCAGAGAAAACGCAGATCTATGCGATGGACTTCGGTGGCAGCTACGGGCTTCGTCCGTTTGCCGGATTCCCGCATGTGGGCGGCATTGCGGACGCGGAAGAGGAAGAAAAGCTGAAGCGGCTGGCAAAGCTGCTGACGCAGGAACAGGCGCGAAGAAAAAAGCTGTTTGCCTCGCTCGGCATCGGCAGCATCCGCTCGTACCGCCAGATGGAGCGTCTCGAGCAATTAAAGCCGCTGCCTGAACTTGTACTGATCGTGGACAATTTCCGCGCCGCGTTGGGGCAGTACCCGGAACTGGAAGAATTCTTCCTCGATTTGGTGCAGAAGGGTGCAAACTTCGGCATGTATCTGGCGGCATCCGTTGCAGGCAGCAATGCGCTTCCAACGAAATTCAACGATTATGTCAAGACTGTGTTTACCTTTCAGCAAACAGACCGAAGCAAATACAGTGATCTGGTGGGGAAAACGGATGTTTACCCGGAAGAGTATGTAGGGCGGGGACTTGTAAAAAGGACTCCTCCGCTGGAATTTCAGGTTGCTCTTCCGGCAGACGGCGAAAACGACGCGGAGATCACCGTCCATATCAAGCAGCTTGCCGCAAAGCAGCGCAGAACGTGGAATGGCATTTGCGCCGCACCAATCCCAATCATGCCGGACAAAATCACCGCAGATGAAATCGTGACAGACCAGATCGCACTCGGTTTGTTCAAAGATACCATCGAGCCGGTCATATATGACGAGAACCAGCAGTTTTATCTTCTGATTTCTGCCGCGGAAGAAAAACGCGGGCATGAGCTGCTGATGCTGCTTGCACAGCAGATGAAGGAAAAACGAGACTGCGAGGTCTGGTGCTTTGACCCGGTACAGGATTGTGCATTATTGCAAAAAAATGCCGATCGATATCTGACGGTTGCGGAGGAGATCGATCAGACGATTGCAGACCTGATGCCGGTTATGTCCGGGCGGAAAAAGGAAAAGCAGAACAATCCGCAGGCTGTGTTCGAACCGCTTCTGCTTGTGGTCGCAGACTACGACAGCTTCCATGCGGTTATCTCGGAGCAAACGGCCGAGCGAATGGAGCTGCTGCTCCGGCTCAGTCAGGGACTCGGCGTATATATTCTCGCGGAATGTAGCGCGGACAAGCTGGTTCGCCTCGGTGCACTGGATACCATCAAGATCATGCAGCGCGGCGGACAGGCAGTGCTGCTCGGCGGCTGCATCGAACAGCACTACGGCTTCCAGACGGATAGCCTGAACCTGTCGTATGCACAGAAAAACACGGCAGTTCAGAAAGATGAGGGGTTCTTCCTGAAGGATGGCAGTATCCGCGTATTCAAGGCAATCACAACACAGGAAAAAGAGGTATAACGGATCATGGAATACTCCTACCAATTGACACCGCAGGAACTCCTGTTTCTTGCGAAAAAGCTGAACAAAAAGAGCGTTTTCGGCATACCGGCAGGCTCTGAGACGCAGGAGCAGAGCAGCGGCGTGGACAGCCTTTTGAAAAAGGGGTATCTGGAGCTTGACTTTTCCGGAGAAATGGAGCTGCGCCCTGGCTTGGAAGCTTTGATCGACGCATGCGCGTCATGCAGCCGGTACCTGACACTCAGCAGCCGGAGCGGGCATGGAACGCAGAACAAAACAATCTGGAAAAACGGCACGGAGTATTGGTGCGCGGACAGAGATCAGCAAACGCTGTTTTTCCGTGAGGTAAAGCCGGAGGAATTGCACGATCAGCTTTTGATCGATGCAATTCAGCTTCCGGAGACGGCAGGAGAAGCGCAGGTTGCAGTGCCGCAGATGCTGCTGATCAAGGCAAAACGCTTTCAGGCAAAGGCAGACGCGGAGGGAGCCGCACAGTTACTCGTAAAAAACAATGTACCTGACGAGCTTGCGCATACAATTGCCTGCGGGCTGATGGAGCAGGGACAGTTTTATTCCGTGGTTCTGGCTGACCGGGCTGGGAACACGCGCTCGCTCTGTGTGATCGTGCCGGAGAATATTGCGTTGGCCTATGAGCCGACGGTCGTGGATTTCCAGACCTGTGTGCGCTTCACACAGATCGATCAAAGCACATTCGGGACGCAGCTTCGTTCGATTTTGGATGCGTTTACCGCGGAAGGAGAGCAGCTATGAACGGACGAATTATTGTGACTATCCGGATGGACAGTTTTCAGCGCGACATGGAGCTGCCGGAGACGCTCCCGCTCCGGACGCTCTGCGTGCAGCTTCTGGAACTTCTGAAACAGACAGATGCGAGGCTATTCCGCACGATGGACGAGATCGCGCTGGCCGTGGACGGCATGCCGATGCTGAACGGCAGCGCATCGCTGAAAGACTACGGTATCTATAACGGGACATATCTGGATATCGTCCCCATTGAGAAAATGAAATTGGCGGCAGGAGGTGCGGTAAATGCCATCTGAGCTTTACTTCAAAATGGTCTATCAGAACGCGAGCAAGCAGTGTGCGCGCGTCTGGAGCGCGATTGAGAAGATCGATGACGCGGCGCGAACCGTAAAAACGCAGCTTGACAATTTGCAGGCAGAGTGGAAGGGCGAAGCCGGCAGCACAGCTTATGGCGTGCTGTTTGCGTGGTATATCGATCTAGTGCGTTTGAGCGCCGACCTGGTG
>CAKUNY010000157.1 GCA_934668605.1 uncultured Oscillospiraceae bacterium
GTGCGAAACGTGTGAGGTAAGCAAAAGCTTCCGAAATTGACACAATACTCGACGATCCTGCTTTTTGTTGGGAAAATGGAGGATTTGTCGAAATTGCGGCTTGTGGGTGGGCCTTCGGTATGATAAGATAGGCGGCAAAGGAGTGTTCATGATGAAAAAGCTGAAAATTTTAATTGCTAATGACGACGGGATCCGCTCTAGTGGCATTGTTCGGCTGGCGAAGGCCGCGAGCGAGTTTGGAGACGTCTGGGTGGCCGCGCCCGAGCATCAGTGCAGCGGTATGTCCGTCCGGCTGACGATTGCCGGTATGCCCGAGATGGCAGTCTACCGCTACGATTTCCCGGTTCCGGTACAAGCTGCGTGGAGCGTTGACGGAACGCCTGCGGACTGCGTAAAGGTTGCGCTGCATGCGCTCCTGGACTTCCGGCCGGATGTTGTTCTCTCCGGGGTCAACGACGGCATGAACGCAGGACACGACGTGTGCTATTCCGGAACCGTCGGCGCTGCGACCGAGGCCGCGCTGAACGGCATTCACACCATTGCCTTTTCCATGGGTAAGGCCTCTGCCGTTGATGTGGCCGAGCAGAATCTGCCCGCAATGCTCGAAGAGCTTCTGTTTGCGCCTTTGAACCCGGGCGAGCTCTGGAACGTCAACTTTCCGCCCTGCCCTGCTGCCGAGTGCAAGGGGGTTCTGCGGGGGCGTTTCCCCGAGAAGCACTCGTTCTATGAAAACTACTACACCTGCCTGCGCGAGGAAAACGGCGTACAGTATCTTACGCCTGTGCCAAAGGTTCTCACCCACGAAGAAACGCAGGAAGGAAGCGACATCCACGCCGTGCTGAACGGATATATTTCCATCGGCAAGGTGCGCTGCGCCGCTTATTGAGCTTCCATACAAGCATAAACGTACCGCCGAAGAGTTCGTCTCTCCGGCGGCATATTTTATCTGCGTTTTTTCCGATAGATGGACAGTCCTGCCATCAGCGCGCCGTATAGCACACCGCCGACCGCCCAAATGAACCAGCTGTACTGCGGCTGGCAGTTGCCGTTGGGCCCAAAGGTGTAAAAGAGGAAAATCGCCGTGACCACGAGCCAGTAGACCGCGCTGATCGCGCCCACGATGCGGCTTTTCGCCTTGCTCTCGCGGGTATAGTCGCCCTGCTCCAGAAGCTTATCGACCGCGCCGCGCATGGAGCCCGCGCGCACCAAAAGCAGACACGCAATCCCAACGAGCAGCAATAGCGCGCAGACCGCCAGACTGTAATACTTGGCGCTCAGCTTTGGGATGCAAAGAACGGCAAAAATCGGAACTGCCGATAAAATGCAGAGCACCACGCCGATTGTCGTCAGCCGCGCGCATTCTTCCGCCTGCTCCGCCTCCTGCTGCCTTGCAAGTGCTGCTGCATCCGCGTCAAGCGCAACTGGATCGTGCTCGAGGTATTCGAATTCTTTGAGCTTCGTCCCGGAAGTTAAAAACAGTGCGACCGCCGCGGCCACCATCCCGAGCAGCACGCAAAGCCCCAGTCCGCCCGCAACAGAATCCGGAATTTTTACATGAAATACAGAGCCCAGCGCGGTAAGACCGATGAGCACAATCGGAGACCACACGCAAAGCGCCACACCAAGCGACACCTTCGGAACTGCCGCCGCTTGCAGCGACAAAAACCGGCTCGCCTCCTCCCGCGTCACGCGCTTGGCCGGGGCGTTCTCCCGTACCGCCTGCTTCGGGTCATCTTGCTCCGGCGTGTCCATACCGTTCTTTAAGAGATAATCCGTGCTCACGCCGAGCAGCTCGCTCAGCTGCACCAGCTTATCCAGGTCCGGCATCGACTGCGCGCTCTCCCATTTGGAGACCGCCTGCCGCGTCACCATCAGCTTTTCTGCCAGCTCCTCCTGCGACCAGTTTTTCTGGCGGCGGAGCATCGCTATCTTTTCTGAAAAGTCCATATTCCCTCCTGTGCCGGGTTTCCCGGCTGATTTGATGGGCTTATTTTACCATAACGCGCGGTTGCGGGCAAGAAACGGGCCCGGGATTTTGTCAACCAGTGGTTGCGGACGCCTGTTTTTCGTGAATTTATGCAAAAAAGCACCCTGCAAATTATGCAGAGTGCTTTCTGATTTTGATTTTCGATTAGAAAATGTCGCCCAGCATCTGCTGCTCGGCAAAGAGCGCCGTCGCGCCGCCGGTGTGCCAGAAGACGACGTTGCTGCCCTTTTCGACCTTGCCGGTGCGGATGTGATCGATCAGACCGGCGAGCGCCTTGCCGGTGTAGACCGGGTCGACGAACAGACCCTCCAGGCGCGCAAGCATTTTGATGGCCTCGCTCGCCTTTTCGTTCGGCTGCTCATAGCCGGGGGCAAAGTAATTCGTATCCATATGAAGGTCAACGTCGCGATCAACATGCAGGTCGCTTCCAAGGTCGCAAAGCACTTGATTGGCGAGGTTCTGCACCTTCGTCAGATACGCGTCGTTTTTCGGGCTGACGGTGATCGAGCGAATGACCGCACTTGAGCCAACGAGCTTTCTGCCCGCATGAAGCCCCGCCATCGTGCCGCCGGTTCCGGTCGCGTGGTAGACATAATCTACCTTCAGGCCGAGCTCATCCAGCTGTTCGGCCAGCTCCACAAAGCCGTTTGCAAAGCCGATCGAACCCACGTGGCTGGCGCCGCCCATCGGAACGTCGTAGCACGGCGTGCCGGAGGCTGTAAGTCTTGCCGCATGCTCCGCGCCCATGACGAACGAGCGTGCCTCCGCGTCGTCCTCCGTCTCGCCGGGCTCAATATCGACAATGTGGATTTCCGCGCCCATGACCTTGTCGAGCAGCAGATTCGCGCGCACGTCGGCTTCATCCGGCTGAACGACTGCCGTCAGGTACAAAATCGGGTCTAACCCGCAGCGGCGGCAGGCGGAGACTGTCTCCATCGCGTGGTTCGACTGCGTCGCGCCGTAGGTGACGACTGCCTTGCAGCCCTTGGAAACGGCGTCGCCGAGCAAAAACTCGAGCTTTCGGATTTTGTTGCCGCCAAAGAGGTTCATGCCGGTAAAATCGTCGCGCTTGATGTAGAGGTTCACGCCGAGCGTTTCGGACATACGCTCGAGCTTATAAAACGGCGTCGGGAAAAAACCGAGCCGGACACGCGGCACAGGGGCAAAGAGCGACTTGGCCTTTTGGATGTTCTCGTTCATAGAAATGCGCTTCCTTTCGAGGTGTATGATATACTTTTGGTTTTTCTTAATTCTTAAGGCTTTGCAGGGGCGCGGGGATTCTGCCGCCGCGCGCGATGAAGCTGGCGCTGGACGCGCTGTGAACCGGCATGACAGGCGCGGAGCCGAGAAGGCCTCCCATCTCCACCATGTCCCCGACCGTCTTGCCTTCGACCGGGATGATGCGGACGGCGGTCGTCTTGCTGTTGACCATGCCGATAGCCGCTTCGTCGGCGATGATGGCAGAAATCGTATCGGCGGAGGTGTCGCCCGGGACGGCGATCATGTCGAGGCCGACCGAGCAGACGCAGGTCATCGCCTCTAACTTATCGATCGTCAGCGTCCCGTCCAGCGCCGCCGCGATCATGCCTTCGTCCTCCGAAACCGGAATGAATGCGCCAGAGAGGCCGCCCACATGGCCGGATGCCATCACGCCGCCCTTCTTGACCGCGTCGTTGAGAAGCGCCAGAGCCGCCGTCGTTCCGTGCGTGCCGCAGACCTCGAGTCCCATTTCCTCCAGGATCCGCGCCACACTGTCGCCGACCGCTGGTGTGGGCGCGAGGGACAGATCGACGATACCAAATTCCGTGTTCAGGCGTTTGGCGGCCTCTGCAGCGACCATCTGACCCATTCTCGTGATCTGGAACGCCGTTTTCTTGATTGTCTCGGCAACGACGTCAAAACGCTCGCCCTTGCAGAATTGCAGCGCATGATGCACGACGCCGGGGCCCGACACGCCAACACTTACCACGCACTCGGCCTCGCCTACTCCATGAAACGCACCCGCCATAAAGGGGTTATCCTCGACGGCGTTGCAGAACACAACAAGCTTCGCGCAGCCAAGACCATCCTGCTCGCGCGTCAAATGCGCCGTTTCTTTGACGATTTTGCCCATCCGCGCGACCGCGTCCATGTTGATGCCGGCCTTTGTCGAACCGACATTGACGCTTGAGCACACGATATCCGTCTGCGCCAGCGCCTGCGGAATGGCGCGCAGCAGCTTTTCATCGCCCGTCGTAAAGCCCTTCTGCACGAGCGCGGAGAAGCCTCCGATGAAGTTCACGCCGCAGGCCTTCGCCGCCTTATCCATCGTCAGGGCAAAGGGCACATAATCCTCCGTCCGGCAGCTTCCGGCAACGAGCGCCATCGGCGTAACGGAGATACGCTTGTTGACGATCGGGATACCGAACTCGCGCTCAATAGACTCGCCGGTTTTGACGAGATTTTCTGCCTTATGGCAGATCTTGTCGTAAACCTTTTCGCAGCAGCGACCCGCGTCCTCACTCGCGCAATCGAGAAGCGAAATGCCCATCGTGATCGTGCGGATGTCCAGATGCTGCTTGTCGATCATGTCGATCGCATCAATGACCTTTTGTAAACTCGGCATACTGGCACCTCAGAGCTTGTACATGGCGTCGAACATGTCCTCGCGCTGGATGCGGATGGAAAGGGTCTTCCCCTCCGCGCAGACCTTGAGCCGCTCGGAAACCTCGTCGAGGGGCTTCTCGCAGCCGGACATGTCCGTCACCAGCATCATGGTAAAAAAGCCGTCCATGATCTTCTGGCTGATTTCAAGAATGTTGATGTTGCAGGCGG
>CAKUNY010000158.1 GCA_934668605.1 uncultured Oscillospiraceae bacterium
GATTCCTCAGCAGACTTCTGGCCGATCTCGGGCTTGGAGCCCGCGCCCATGCCGCCGGTCAGCTTTTCGCCGATCTGGATCTTGTTCTTGCAGGTCGACTTGTTCAGATCCTGCTTATCGGTATTGATTGCAACAAATTCAACGCCCTGTACGCCGGACGCAATCATTCTGTTGATAACGTTATTGCCGGCACCGCCGACGCCGATGACTTTAATCTTAACAACCTTTTCTGTTAAATCTGCCATTTGTCTTCCTCCTATGTAGAAACCAGCTGTTTTCCGGCTCATTGCATACTTCAAGATTTTATCCAGTCTATTCTATCTCGAAAACTGGCCGCGGTCAATAGAAATCGCGCAAAAAAGAAGGATTTTCTGTCGAAGGAGCCGCGCAAATCGCGCCGTCAGGCCTTCGGGTGGAATTTTGCGCGGTTCGCCTCGCTCAAGGTCAGGTCGATCGTGCCCGCCTGAAAGTCGCTGAGCTGCTCCAGAATCGCCTGCAAGTACTGCACCTTATAGGCAAGGCGGTCGCTGCTGCCGAGGTCAATTTCATATCGGTCGTCATACTGCACGACCATATCATATTCCTTTTCCACGTTCACGCTCGCCACATGCTCTAAAATCCCCGTCCCGTCGAGCTCGGAGAAAAGCGTCAGCACCGCATCCAGCGTCGTCTGGTTGACGGCCGTGACGGTCTGGCCGGCGGTCGGGTTATTGAGCGTCACGCCAATGATCTGCGGATACTCCTCCTGCATTGACGTGTCGATGCGCTCGAGCGCCTTTCCCGAGGGGCTGATGAGCCAGACGGTGTTCGTATCCGTCTGCGCGGCGAAAACGAGCTGGCTTTCCTTCACGGAGATGACCACCGTATCAGGAAGCACGCGCCCCACGCTCACCTGATCGACATACGGAAGCGCCGCCTTGACGTTTCCGGCCACGCGCGCGCGGCTGACGGTGAGTAGGTTGTCTCCGAGCTCAAGGCCGGAGGCCTCCATGATCTTATCCGACGAGTAGATCGTGTTTCCCTGCACCTCGACACGCCCGACCTTGAAGAAAATCGCAACGCCAAATACCACCGCCGCGACCACCGCCGCCATGATGAGAAGCTTTGCGCCCATGCCGCTGCCGGTGCTCACCTGACGGCGGGACGCTGCCGATGGACGGCGCTGCGTCGATGCTTGGCGCGCGGGCGCGCGGGATTTGTTCGTTCGTTTCATAGTTTCCTATCTCCTGAAGAGGCAAACCGTTTCCGCGCGTTCTTGCGAAGCACGCGGTCATTATTACGTATTATACACGAAAGGCGCTGGAATATCTACACTATTTATGGCAGCGCCGAGATTTTTAAGATTTTGCTCCAGCTTTTCATAGCCGCGCGCCAGATGGGCGAGTCCCAGAACCTCACTTTCTCCCTCTGCCATCAGGGAAGCTGTGATGAGAGCCGCCGCGCCGCGCAGGTCTTCGGCCTGCAGCTTCGCCCCATGCAGGCAGGAAACGCCCCGCACCCGCGCCGTCTTTCCGAAGAGTGCAATGTCCGCGCCCAGCTTTCGAAGCTCCGGCACATGCAGAAACCGCCGCGAAAAGACGGTTTCATGAAACGCGCTCTCCCCTCTTGCCCGCAGAACCGCCGCCATCAAAATGGCCTGCGCGTCGGTCGGAAAGCCGGGATACGGCGCGGTCGTGACGGGAGAAATGGCGGTAAGCTGCCCGGCGCTTTGCATGCAGATCCTGCTGTCCTCGCTTCTGATCTCGCAGCCCGCTTCGCGCAGGCAGTCGATCACGGGCGCAAGAAGCCGCCCATCGGCGCGCCGGAGCTCGATCTCGCCGCCGGCGCCCGCCGCCATGCAGAGATACGTCGCCGTCTCGATGCGGTCGGGAAGAATCGTATATGTCGCGCCGTGAAGCTTTTTGACGCCGCAAATCGTAAGATCGCCCGTTCCCGCGCCCCGGATCTCCGCGCCCGCCGCGCGCAGAAACCCGATCAGATCGGTGATCTCCGGCTCTCGCGCCGCGCCGTGAAGCGTGACGGTTTTCTCTCCCAGTGCGCAGGCAAGAAGTAAATTCTCCGTCGCGCCGACGCTTGGAAGCTGCAAAAAAAGATCCCCGTCCAGCCGCTTGCGCCATTCGGCCTGCAAGCTTCCCTTTTCAAACGAAAACCGCGCGCCGAGCCTTGAAAGGGACTTCACATGCAGATCGATCGGCCGCTCTCCCAGCGGACAGCCGCCCGGAAGCGCCAGCTCCGCTTTGCCGCACCTTGCAAGAAGCGCCCCCAGAAACAAAATCGACGAGCGCATTTTTCCGGCCAGCCGCTTTTCCACACGAAACCGCGAAAGGCCGGACGCGTCAATGCAGAGCGTGCTTCCCTCCCGGCGCGTCTTACAGCCGAGGCTCTCCAGAATCGCAAGCGCCGTCTTTACGTCTTCAATATCCGGGCAGTTATGTAACACACACGGCGAAGTGCACAGACAGCATGCCGCCAGAACCGGCAGCACGCTGTTTTTCGCGCCGTGTATCCGGACGGTTCCCGAAAGGCGGGCTCCGCCGGTAATCCGTAGCTTTTTCATCCGCATTCCTCCGCATTCCGGGTAATTTCCACCCATCCTATGCGGACGATCGCATTATCGTGATTGCAGGAGCTCCAGCGCCGTCTCGTAGATGCGCTGCGCGGAATCGACCACGGCGAGGCTCGACGCGGCCTTGCGCATCGAATTTGTGCGCTCGGTATCGGCCAGAATCTCCCGCGCCGTATCAAACAGGAGCCTGCCGCTGCATCCGGCCTCCGGCACGACGACGGCAGCGCCGCGTCCCTGCAGGACCATTGCGTTTTTCTCCTGATGGTTGTTCGTCACATTCGGGCTCGGCACCATAATGCACGGCAGCGCGCTCGCGCAGACCTCGCTGATCGTGGCCGCGCCCGCGCGGCAGATGATCAAATCCGCCGCTGCCATCGCGGTCGGCATGTTGAAAATGTACTCGCGCATATCGATGGCCGGGTGCTTTGTAAGATCAAGCCCGAGGTCTTTGACATATTGCGGCATCCAGCGCCAGCCGAACGAGCCCGTGGCATGCAGATGCTGAAACGGCTCTCCGGCCTCGGCCTCGCACTTCATAAACTGCACGATCATCTTGTTCATCTCCCGCGCGCCGAGGCTTCCCCAGCACGAGACGACGAACGGCCGCTCGTCTAACCCCAGCTTTTCGCGCGCGGCCTGACGGCGGGTGTATAAAAATTCTTCGCGCACGGGCGTACCCGTGACGACGACCTTTTGGGGATCATGGTAGGAAGACCGGCTGTCTTCAAACGACACCATAATCCGGTCCATATATTTTTCCACCATCCGGGTCGTTAACCCCGGAACGGCGTTCGATTCGTGTACCATGGTCGGAATCGAGAGCCTTGCCCCCTCCCGGAGCGCCGGGAAGCTCGCGTAACCGCCGGTTCCGATCACAATATCGGGGCGGAACTCCGTGAGGATTTTATGCACCTTCTGCCGGGACTGCGTCAGATGCGCCGCCGTCTCAATATTGTGGGCGATGGCACTGGGGGTGAGCTTCCGCTGGAAGTTGGAAATTTTCAGCGTCTCAAGCCGGAAGCCCTCGCGCGGGACGATCTTGTTTTCCATCCCATCCTCCGCGCCGATAAATAAAATGTTGCAGCCGGGCTGACGCTGCTCAAACAGCCGCGCCACCGCGATCGCGGGGTAAATGTGCCCGCCCGTGCCGCCGCAGGTAAAGACAATATTCACGAATGGCATGCCTCCGTCCCTTGTGTCCGAAACCTCGTAGAGTTTCGCCCCGCAGGGCGAAATAAAGTGGAAATCCATGTTATCCGAAAGATGCATCAGCTTCTTTCACAGCTTAAAGCAGTTTATTGTCGTTCTGCCGCGAAACACTCAGAATCAGGCCGACCTCAAAGAGCTGGATGAGAAGCGCCGTGCCGCCATAGGAGAAGAACGGCAGCGAAATACCGGTCGCAGGCAGGAAGTTCGTCACAACGCCGATGTTCAAAAAAACCTGCAAGGCAAGATGCGTCGTGAGTCCCGCCGCCATGAGAGCGCCGAACCGGTCGCGCGCGTGCATTGCGATCCAGTAGCCCCGGATGATGAGCAGCATGAAAAGCACCAGCACCACCATCGCGCCCACAAAGCCGAGCTCCTCGCAGAGGATCGGGAAAATGTAGTCGTTGTGTTCCTCGGGAAGATAGAGATATTTCTGCCGGCTCCTGCCAAGTCCCAGCCCCATGAGCCCTCCCGAGCCGATGGCATACAGGGACTGCAAGATCTGATAGCCGTCTCCCGCCGGGTCGGAGGCCGGGTCGCGCCACGCCGTCACGCGCGCGCTCGCGTAGCCCATGAACTTGAGGTACAAAAACGCGAACACAGCAACAGCAATCGCGCCGTAGCCGAACCATTTGAGGTCGGTGCCGCCGAGGAACATCATAGACGCGCCGATGGTAAGAAGGATCAGAATGCACGAAAAGTGCTTTTCCAGCGCCACAAGCCCGCAGATCACAACAAGGATCAGCACAAACGGCACCACACCGTAGCGAATCGTCTGCATCTTCTCGCGATAGGTCGACATGAGCGTCGCAAACGTCAGAACGATCGCGACCTTCGCCAGCTCCGAGGGCTGGAACGACGTGAAGCCGATCCAGATCCAGCGCTTTGCGCCGCCTTCCTCCGTGCCGAAAATCGGGACGAGCAGCAGAAAAAACACCGTCACCGCCAGCACGATGAACGACACGCTTCGCCAGAGCTGGTAGTTGATGCGCGA
>CAKUNY010000159.1 GCA_934668605.1 uncultured Oscillospiraceae bacterium
CTGGCGTGCCGCCTGCTCGGGCAGTATGACAAGCTGCTGTCTACGATTCTCATCGGCAACAACATTGTGAACATTCTCATGGCCTCCATCGGCACGGTGCTCTTTGTCCGGCACTACGGGGACGCGGGCGCGACGATCTCGACCGTCGTGGTGACCGTCGTCGTTCTGATTTTCGGCGAAATTTCGCCCAAGAGCGTGGCCAAGGACTGCGCTGAGCGCTTCGCGATGTTCTCCGCGCCCATTTTACGGGGGTTCGTCTTCGTCCTCACGCCGCTCAATTTCCTGTTCTCGCTCTGGAAAAAGCTGCTGGCGAAGGTGTTCCACTTAAACGGCGAGAGCAAAATGTCGCAGGAAGAGCTTCTGATGCTCGTCGACGAGGTGCAGCAGGACGGCAGCATCGACAAAAACGAGGGGGAGCTTTTAAAGAACGCGATCGATTTTTCCGAGCAGCAGGCGCAGGACATCTTAATTCACCGCGTCGACCTCGCGGCGCTTCCGATCACGGCAAGCAAGGAAGAGGTCGCGGCGCTGTTCACGGAGACAAAATATTCCCGCCTTCTTATTTATCAGGATTCCATCGACCACATTCTCGGCACCGTGCACCAGAAGGACTTCTATGTAGGCTGCGGCATTACGGAAAAGCCGCTGAAGGAGATCATCGTGCCGCCGCTTTTCGTGCTGGAAAACGAGCCGATCAGCCGCCTTCTCAAGACGCTCCAGAAGGCCAAGACGCATGTGGCCGTGGTCGTCGACGAATACGGCGGCACGTGCGGCATTGTGACGATGGAGGATATTCTGGAGGAGCTCGTGGGCGAGATCTGGGACGAGCACGACGAGATTGAGGTCTTCATCCGCAAGACGGGCGCAAACACATTCCTTGTCGACTCCAGCATGGACTTTGACGAGTTCGCGGCCTATTTCCATCTCAAGACCGACTCGGAGATGACCTCCGTCAGCGGATGGGTCATGGAGCAGTTCGGGCGCGTGCCGGAAAGCGGCGAACGCATCACCGCAGGAACGCTCGACGTGCTGGTGACAAAGGTCGATAACCACCGCATCGAAGAAATTCAGGTCACGCAGACTGCCCCCGCCGAAGAAGCCGCTTCTTCCGCAACGTAAATCAATAAGCAAGGACGCGCCGCAATGCGGCGCGTCCTTGCGTTATTCTTCTTCCCAACAAACCGTCAGATTTTCATTTTCCTGCGCGCTGTCGTGGAGCACGTGGCCGAGGCTCGAAGCATACCCGCCCAGAGCCTCGCGCATCTGCCGCGCGTAAATGACCCGGAGCGTGACGGGCTCCTGCAAATCTGTCAGGCAGTCATACAGCGCGTCGAGATTCCTTCCGTACCACGCCGGAAGCTGCAAAAGCTCAAAAAGCGTTTGATGCAGCGTCTCGCGGCTGTCGATCGTCCGTCCGTCCAACGTCACATCCATTACGATTCCTCCCCGTAGAGAAGCTCAAACGTCTCATAGTGGTCTTCCGTGTAATAGATGAGCCCGTCATTGGAAAAGACGATGCGCTTTGCCCCGCGCTTGCTGGCTCCCAGCGTGTCAATGTCGCACTCGGTGTAGGTTCTGCCATCCTTCTCGGGAAGGACTCCTTCGTAGTTTCCGAAATGGCTGCCGCCGATGCATTTGCCGGGAGCGTAGGGCTCCAGCGAGCCGCCCTCCCAGCCGAGCGCCTGCGCCTGCTTTTTGGTGATGAAGTTCTCGGGCAGATGGCCGTAGGTGTGGACGTAGAGCGCGACGTCATCCTTTGTTGTGTACGTGCCGTCCTCAAAGATGGCGGGCTCGTCCTGCGTCTTCTGCGTGTCCGGCTCGGCTTTCTCTTCCGCCGCAGCTTCTTCCGGCAAGGCTTCCTCCGTCAGAGCTTCCTCGACCGGCGCTTCGGCTTCCGCTTCATCGCTTTGCGCCTCTTCTGCTTCCGGTTCCGCCGCATCCGCCTGTGCATCGTCGAGCGCGCTTGCGATCTGCTGCACCGTCTGCGCGGTCTGCTGGATGGTATCGATCGTCTGCTGCGCATCTGCGCAGGCCGTAAGCCCCAGCAGAAGCGTCATCAGCAGAAAAATCGCCAATACTCTTCGTTTCATGTCCATTCCTCCAACGATATTTTTGTTATCGTAGCATATTTTGCGCCGCCGCGCAATTGCCATCCGGCGCGTGTTGTGCTAGAATGAGGACAGCACCAAAGAATTCACGCAAAGGAGCGCACGCTATGGAACCGAACCTTCTCATCCACGTCACCTATCAGGCCAAGCCCGGCAGAGGCCGCGAATTTGTCCGGCAGATCATCCAGCAAGGGCTGCGCGATACCATTCTCGCAGAAGACGGCTGCCTGCAATACGACTATTTCTTCTCGAGCAAAAGCGAGGATACCGTGCTTCTCGTTGAACTCTGGAAGAGCGCGGCGCACCAGGCCGTCCACATGACCCAGCCGCACATGAAAACGCTTGCGGCGCTCAAAGAGCGCGAGACGCTTTCCACGGCGGTTCAGAAGTTCTCCGTCTGAAAAGCCGCCCCCTCCCGTCTGCGGAAAAACGCGGACGGGATTTTTTATAACCCTCTTGACTCTACAACTATTATAGAGTTTACTATATTGGAAACGCAGATCCCAAGGAGGTTCCCACCATGCAGCAGAATTTAACGAGCGGCAGCGTCTTGAAAACCGTCGTCCGCTTCTCTCTTCCCTATCTTCTTTCCTACTTTCTGCAAACGCTTTACGGCATGGCAGACCTTTTTATCGTCGGCCAGTTTGAGCCTGTCGCGGCGACGACCGCCGTCTCCATCGGCTCGCAGGTCATGCACATGCTCACCGTGATGCTCGTCGGTCTTGCGATGGGCACAACCGTCACCATTGCGCAGGCCGTCGGCGCGGGAGACAAAAAAAGAGCCGCCCGGGCGGTCGGCAATACCGTGACGCTCTTCGGCGGGATCTCCGCCCTGCTGACGGTTGTCCTTCTTTTGCTGGTGCGGCGCATCACAGCCGTCATGTCAACGCCCGAGGAGGCTATTTCCGGCACGGTTCGGTATCTCACCATCTGCTTTCTCGGCATTCCGTTCATTACCGCCTATAACGTTCTGAGCTCGATTTTCCGCGGCATGGGAGACAGCAAGAGCCCCATGTACTTCATCGTCTGCGCCTGCGTGTGCAATATTGCGCTTGACTACCTGTTCATGGGCGCGCTTCGTCTCGGCCCCGCGGGAGCCGCGCTCGGAACGACGCTGTCTCAAGCCATCAGCGTCCTTCTTGCCCTGCTTGCCATCCGCAGGCGCGGCCTCGGTCTTCCCCTGCATCGCGGCGATTTAAGGCCGGACAAGGCTGTTTCCGGCGCGATTTTAAAAATCGGCCTTCCCATCACCTGTCAGGACGGACTCATTCAGGTCGCGTTCATCGTCATTACCGTCATCGCAAACCAGCGCGGGCTTACGGACGCGGCGGCGGTCGGCATTGTGGAAAAGGTCATCAGCTTCCTGTTCCTCGTGCCGTCGTCCATGCTCTCGACCGTCTCGGCGCTCGGCGCGCAGAATTTTGGCGCCGGTAAGCCGGAGCGCGCACGAAAGACGCTTTTCTATGCCATCTTGCTCGCCGCGGGCTTCGGGGTCGTCGTCGCGACGATCGTCCAGTTCATCGCCGAGCCGATCGTCGGCCTCTTTACGCCGGACGAAGCCGCCATCCTCGCGGGCGGGCAGTATCTGCGCGGATATATTTTCGACTGCATTTTCGCGGGGCTTCATTTCAGCTTCAGCGGCTACTTCTGCGCCTGCGGAAAATCGGGGCTGTCGTTCCTGCACAATATCACCGCCATCGTCCTTGTCCGCGTGCCGGGCGTGTGGCTGATGTCGCGGCTGTACCCGCAGACGCTTCTTCCGATGGGTCTTGCCACGGCGGCGGGCTCCGCGCTCTCCGTTGTCATCTGCGTGATTGCCTACACTGTTCTGCGAAAAAAAGAGGCGCGCGCGGCACTGGGAGGCTGAGATGGACAGAGAAACCCTGTTTTCCATCGGCGAGGTCGCGCGGCTTTTTCACATCAGCGTCAGCAGCCTGCGGCACTATGAATCGCTCGGCCTTTTGAGCCCCGAGTATATAAACCCCGAGAGCGGCTACCGCTATTACGGCGCGCGTCAGTTTGAGGTGCTCAACACGCTCCCCTATCTGCGCGCGCTGGATATGCCGCTGCCGGAAATCGCGGATTTTCTGCAAAACCGGGATGTAGATACCATCGAGCAGAAGCTCCGGCAGCAAAAAGCTGTCGTCGAGCAAAAGCTCTCGGAGCTGTCGCGCATCGAACGGAAGATCGACCACCGGCTTTCGCAGCTGCAAGACGCAAAAAGCGCGCGCCTGGACGAGATCGAACTCATCCAGACGCCCGCCTGCCGCATTGTGTGGATGGAAGACGCGCTGTATCTAAAAAACTTTCTCGACATGGAGCCCTCCATCCGAAAGCTCGAGCAGTCGCAGCGAGAAGCCGTCGTCTTTCTGGGAAAGGTCGGCGTCGGCATTTCGAAAGAGCACTTGGAGGCCGGACAGTTTTCCCGGTACGACTGCGCGTTTTTGCTGCTCGACCGGGAGGACCGTTTTGACGGCGAGACGCACAAGCTGCCCGAGACGCTCTGCGCCCGCATCCGCTTCCGGGGAAGCCACCCGCAAGCGGGCGCGGCCTATGAGAAGCTGCTCGCCTTTCTCCGGGCGCA
>CAKUNY010000160.1 GCA_934668605.1 uncultured Oscillospiraceae bacterium
TAATTGTTTCACGGTGTTGCAGTTAGTTGTGAAAACAGTGAAAGATTTGCGAAAAAGATAGAAATAAAAAAATAATTGCTTTCCAGCGTGACTCGCGATACAATTAAACTGGAAATTGAATATCTGCACCAGGCAGGTATAAAATCAGCAAGACGTATCGCACGTCTTGCTGATTTTTTATCCGCATTTTTGCATCCAAGAGGTCGGCTTGGTATGAAAACAGATGAAATGCGGAAATTATATCCATGAGGAGCGTGAGGCTATGGAACTAACAGTCAAGGATGAGCGGAAGCTGGTTGAGATTTGGCTGACGAATGCGGAAAAGGCAGACCCGGTTCTGCGTGCCGGCTTACAAGGCATCTATGACACATACAAAAAGAAAAAGTATCTGGTGGCCGTATTCGAATCTGGCAGCGGCGACCTTTATGAACAGACGCGGGATCTGCTGCTTTATAATCGCCAACGGTTGGCGGAGCAGGAGGTCCAACGTGAAAAGGCGCAGCAGATGACCATGTAGCGCCGGATACATTGGGGGCGAAGAGAAATTTTCTCTTCGCCCCCGTTTTCTTTTTTATGCAAATAAAATTCAAAGGGAGACGACTCCACCGCAGTGATGTACGCCTTCTTCGTGACTGATTTTATCGTTGCCCGCCAACCCTCCGGCCCATTCGTCCGGAATCGCATCAGGTTTTATCGCTGCCTGCCAGCCCCCACGGCCCTTACGTCCGGAATTGCTATCGGGTTTTAAGTGTCAGCCGCACTAGCGAGATGTCGCCCGCTGTCCTGATTGCATTATATATGAAAACGTGCGAATGCGCAAGCCTTTTTAGGGCTTCTGAGACTTTTGTAATGCTGCTGTAACATTTGTGATAAACTGCGCAGCAGGCCAAACTTGCCTGTTCATTTGCCAGCCGTTTTTCAGCGCCCAAAGAGTTCGGCAGTTTTCTGCATTCGCTCCGCGATGGGCACGCCGAAGGGGCAGCGTGATTCGCAGGCATGGCAGCCGATGCACTCGGATGCGGTATGCTCCAACGCTTCGTAATGAGAGCGCACGGTAGCGGGAACCTCTGGCTGCATGGTCGCTAAATCATAGAATTTGTTAATCATGGCGATATCGAGTTGCGCAGCGCAGGGCTTGCAGTGCCCGCAGTAGGTACATTCTCCGCGGTAGGAGTGGAACGGCGCGTTGGAAAGAACCGATGCGTAGTCCTTTTCGGCATCCGTCGCGGTTTCATAGGCCACTGCCTGATCGACCTGTTCCTTGGTATCGTAGCCGCACATGATGGCAGAAACGGCGGGACGAGTCAGGGCGTAGTGGATGCACTGCACCGGACTCAGGCGCACGCCGAACGGAGAACGCTTTTCGTCAAACAATCTGCCGCCGGCAAAGCCCTTCATGACCGTGATGCCAACGTCGTTTTCCTCGCAGATGCGGTACAGCTTCGCGCGGTCGGGGTCGGTGCCCTTTAGCCCCGCGTCAAATTCCTCCGCGAACATCGTGTCAATGTTCTCGCTCGCGGGCAGCATATCAAAGGCTGGATTGATGCTGAACAGAATTATCTCCACATAGCCGGACTGTGCTGCTTTCATAGCGACCTTCGGGTTGTGGGAGCTTATGCCGATATGACGGATCACGCCGCTGTTTTTAAGCTCCATAACATAATCGAGATAGTCCGAGTGCTGAATCTGCTCCCATTCTTTTTCGGAGTCCACATAGTGAATCATGCCGAGGTCAATGTAGTCCGTCTGCAAACGGCGCAGAAGGTCTTCAAACGCCGGGCGGACGTATTTCATATCGCGCGTCCGAAAATACTGCTCGTCTTTCCAGGTAGAGCCGATGTGCCCCTGAATGTACCATTGACTGCGGTTATCCTTGATACCTTTGCCGATGATGTCTCTCGACTTCGGGTCGGCCATCCAGCAGTCCAAAATGTTGATCCCCTGCGCGGACGCGTAGTGAATCAAGTCTACGCCGTCTTCCTCCGGGTGGCGCTCCAGCCACTCACCGCCAAAGCCAATTTCGCTGACTTGCAGCTCCGTTTTTCCCAATCTCCGAAATTTCATATTCCTTCCTCCATCATATTCTATTGCATTCTTCTTTATTTCTCTTTTGTCCGGGTTTTCGGCTGATACTGCATGTTCGATACATTATAGACGGTAATAAATGCCTTTGGGTCTTCGCGGTTGATAAACGTCATCAGCTTCTGGTATTCGCTTTTATCGACAATGGCGATGATCTCATTGTGCTTTTCAAAATTGTACGCGCCGATGGCCTCATAGATCGTCGCGCCGCTGTGCAGGTCATTGATGATGAACTTCCGGAGTTCTTCCTCTTTCTCGGTGATGATACAGACGCGGCGCTTTTTGTTGTTGTCAAAAATGAAATAATCCAGAATGATGCCGTTAAAATAGGTACCGAGGACACTCAGAACCACCGTTTTCTTGTCATAGACAAACGCGGCAGAAAGCGCGACGCACATCCCTGCCAGTGACATAGCTCTGCCAAGGTCGATGCGCAGATATTTGTTCAGGATCTTTGCCACAATGTCCAGCCCACCGGAGGATGCGTTCCGGTTGAACAGAATGCTCAGGCCGATGCTGACCACCAGAATGTAGCAGAGCACGTCGAGCTCCTGACTGCCCGTCATGGATTCAAAATCCGGGAACAGGAGTTCAAACAGCCCCAGAAAGAGCGGCAGCAAAATGCTCGTATAGACGGTTTTTGCGCCAAATTCTTTTCCGCAGGTCAGAAAGCCGATGATCAGCAGCACCACGTTCAGAACCATCGTAATGGCTGACAGGGGAAGCGGAATGAAGTTGGACAGCACGATGCCAAGACCTGAAATGCTGCTGACCGATGTGTGGCTCGGCACCAGAAAAAAGAAGACCGCTGCCGCGATGATCGCCACCGCTACGGTCAAGATTTCAATTTCTTTGATGAGTCCTGCGTAATGCAGCTTTTGATTTTGCATTGCTGCGCCTCCGAGGTTTGATTTGTGTTTTTATATCGTATCATACTTTTGTTCCAGTTACAATGCGCCGCGAACGCGCTCGGTGCGCAATTTTGTCTTGCAATCTCTAGTTTGATGATGTACAATATTATCTGTAAAATTATAATAACGAAGTAGACATGTATAGCAGAACCAAGGCTGATTGAGGAGGGGGCATATGAACGAACCGGTGAAAAACGAGATTCATCTATTTGAAGACCAGAAGATCCGCGTAGCGTGGGATGCCGAACGGGAGGAATGGTATTTTTCCATTGTGGATGTTGTCGGCGTCCTGACAGACAGCCCCGACTATAATACCGGGCGAAAATACTGGAACAAGCTAAAACAGCGGCTGAAAGACGAGGGCAATGAACTGGTGACGAATTGTCACCAGTTGAAAATGCGTGCAGCGGACGGCAAAAACCGCCTGACAGACGTTGCCGACACCGAGCAGCTTCTGCGCATCATCCAGTCCATTCCCTCCAAGAAGGCCGAGCCGTTCAAGGCGTGGCTGGCGATGGTTGGACGGGAGCGCATTGAGGAGACGATCGACCCGGAGCAGGCAATTGACCGCGCGCTGGAAATGTATCTGAAAAAGGGCTATTCTGAGGAATGGGTACATCAGCGGCTGCTTGCCATCCGCATCCGCAACGAGCTGACGGACGAATGGAAAAAGCGCGGCGTGCAAAAGGGCAGAGAATATGCTATTCTCACGGATGAAATTACCCGCGCGTGGTCGGGCATGAACACGCGGCAGTATAAAAACCTCAAGGGTCTAAAAAAGGAAAATCTCCGCGACAATATGAGCGATTTGGAGCTGGTCCTGACCATGCTGGCGGAAGCGTCTACGACTGATATTGCGAAAGCGGAACAGCCGCAGGGCTTTGACGAAAATCAGAAGGTCGCCCGGCGCGGCGGCAATGTCGCAGGCGTTGCGCGAAAAGCGCTGGAAGCCGAAACAGGTAAACCAGTCGTTACTTCGCAGAACGCCGAGAGTTTCCGCCAGCTTGTCACGGACATCGTGACGGACGCGGCGCAGCTGCCAGAGCAGACGGAGGAGAACGCAAATGGGAAATGAGAGAAAATCAACAACTAAGAAATTCTTAGCTGTTCGCAAGCAGGACGCCGCGTACATCTCCGAATTTGACCGCCAGACAGAACAATATCTCAAGGGTGAATGCGAATGATTGAACGCTTTGATATTGCAGGCTATGCCCGCATTTCGGTCGATGAAGAGCTTGACCGCGACAATGTGTCGATTGAAAACCAGAAGTCCATTCTTTCGGACTTTGTAAAAACGCACTTTCCAAACAGCACACTGACGTTTTTTGAGGACCGCGACCGCTCAGGGTACACGTTCGAGCAGCGCGAGGGGTATCAGGAGATGCGCCGGGGGCTGATGAGCCACAAGTACGACATTCTCATCGTCAAGGACTTCTCGCGCTTTTCCCGCCGCAACTCGCGCGGATTGGTAGAGCTGGAAGACCTGCGCGACGCAGGCGTGCGCATTATTTCGATCGGCGACAATATTGACTTCCCGAATGACGACGACTGGCTGAAAATCCAGTTTCAGTTTTTGATCAACGAAATGCCCGTCACGGACACGTCGAAAAAGGTGCGCAGCGTCGTGAAGCGGCGGCAGGAGGAGGGGCGCTGGCTCTGCGCCGCGCC
>CAKUNY010000161.1 GCA_934668605.1 uncultured Oscillospiraceae bacterium
GAAGGTCGTTTTCATTGCTGCACGACCTCGAACTTATACCCAACGCCCCAGACTGTCTTGAGACTCCACTGGTCAGAAACGCCCTCGAGCTTCTCGCGAAGCCGCTTGATGTGCACGTCGACCGTGCGGCTGTCTCCAAAGTAGTCAAAGCCCCAGACCTCGTCGAGAAGCTGATTTCTGGTATACACCCGGTTCGGAGACGAAGCAAGATGATATAAAAGCTCCATCTCCTTGGGCGGCGTTTCCACGCGCTTGCCGTCGACGATGAGCTCAAACGAGTCAAGGTCGATGACGAGCTTGTCAAACACGAGCCGCCGCGGCTTTTCCTTGCTGCCCTCGGAATCCGACGCACGGCGAAGCACCGCCTCGATGCGCGCGAGGACCTCCTTCATTTCAAAGGGCTTCGTGATATAGTCGTCCGCGCCCTGCTTGAGTCCTGCGACCTTGTCGATGGTCTCACCCTTGGCCGTGAGCATGATGACGGGGGTCTTGCCGTCCTGCCGGATGGCGCGCAGCACGCCCCAGCCGTCCAAGACCGGCAGCATCAGATCGAGCAGCACAAGATCGGGCTTGAGCCGCCGGTAGAGCTCCACGCCCTTTCCGCCGTCGTCCGCGATGTTTACGGTATAGCCCTCCTTTTCCAGATAGAGCCGCAAGAGCTCGGAAATATTCTGATCGTCCTCCACCACAAGAATGGTTTTTGCCATGGCGTCGTCCTCCCTGTCTTCTTTTGTTGTTCTATAAATAACCCAATCATTCTATGATTCCGTACGCATTTCGTACAAAAAAGCAACACTATTATTATATCCCTTCGCGCGGCCTTTGCGTGAACTTTTTGTAAAGGCTGGCAGTTTTCCCGGATTTCCGGCGCAAACCGCCGGATTTTTCGTTTTTTCCCGTTTCCGAACGGCGTTTTTTGTGATATGATAAGCTTATGAAATTATCATCGATGGGAGATTGCCATGGAATATACAGCCAGAATGAATGAGCATGCGCTCGTCAGCCGCGCGGCGGCAGCTGGAAGCTGCGTGCTGCTCAAGAATATCGGAAATACGCTGCCGTTTGCCAGAACGAAGGAAGAGCCCGTGCGCGTTGCGGTCTTCGGTATCGGCCAGATCTTTACGCCGACCGGCCTTTCCGGCATGGAGCCGTGGCGGAATATCGGGATTCTGGACGGCCTTACTGCCGAGTCCTCCATCAAGCCGGACGCGCTTCTTGCGCACAAATACCGCGCCTGGGCGCTCGAGCACCCGGAGGGGAGCGAACTGCCGCTCGGAAGCCTCAGCATGGAGGAGTTCGCCTCCGTGAATGACGCTGCGCTCATCGTTCTGGCGCGCCCGGCGGCGCGATATGACCCGAAGCTCACAAGCTTCGAGCAGGACATGCTCAAAAAGGTGACCGGCGCATTTTCCCGCGTCGCGCTCGTCATTGCTGCCCCGGGCTACATGGAGCTGACCCCGGAGGCAAGAGCTTGCCACGCTATCGTCTTTCTCGGTCTTGCCGGACAGGAGGCGGGCTACGCGCTGGCAGACGTATTATCCGGCAAGGTCTGCCCGTCCGGTAAGCTGTCGTTCAGCTGGCCGGAGACGCTGGAATCGTTCGGCCTTGCCGCGCAGCAGCTCGACGGCTTCTTCGGCTACCGCTATTTTGATACCTACGGCGGAAGCGTCCTGTATCCGTTCGGCTATGGCCTTGGCTACGGCAAGGCAGAGCTCAGCTCCGTGAGCGTCGGCCTGGACGGCTGCGATGTGACGGTAAGCGTCGAGATCGAGAATACCGGAGAAACGTACCCCGTGCAGGAGGTCGTACAGGTCTACTGCTCCCGGCCGGACAGCGGTAAAACGGGCGCGGCGTGGTTCTTGGACACGTTCCAGAAGACGCAGGTGCTTGCCCCGGGCGAGAGCCAGACGCTTCATCTGCGCTTCCCCGTGACAGAGCTCGCGCTCTTCCGCAAATCCGCCCTTGCTTACGTTCTGGAAGAGGGCTATTACGATATCCGCGTCGGAACGGGCTCTCGCGCAACGTGTTTGGCCGGGTCTATTCGCCTGACGCGCTCTGCCGTTGTGCAGGCCGTGACCCCGTGCGACTTCCCGGACGCGGAGCTCCCGGCGAGAAAAGAGCCCATGCATTTATTTACGTACCCCGAGGAAGAAGCCGAGCGCGAGACGGCGCGCCGCCGCGCCATCCGCCTTTCCGACCGCAACCTTCCCCGCCGCAGCCGCAAAAAGGGCCGCCCGTTTACCGGCTGCCGGGGCGACAATGAGCGGTACACGCTTGCGGATGTAAAAGAAGGCCGGTGCAATGCGTTTGCGTTCATCGCGGGCATGGACGATGCGAGCCTTCGAAAGCTCGTGTGCGACTTTGGCTTCTGCCCGACCGATGTCCCCGGCGCGCTCGGCGCATCGGCGGAGCTGCCGCGCTATGGGCTCTCACCGCTGACGATCGCTTCCGGCGTGTGCGGTCTGGCGCTCAAAAAGGACATTGAACAGGACGACGGAACCTACCGCCACCAGTACACCACCGGCTTCCCCGCGCCGGGCGTCCTTTCCTGCTCGTTTGACCCCGACCTCATTTTCTCCGTCGGCAAGGCCATTGGCCGCGAGATGCGCGAATACGGCGTTTCGTTCTGCCTCGCCCCGGGCTGCGCGCTTCAGCGCACGCCGTTTGACGCGGTGTCGCAGGAGAGCTGGTCGGAAGACCCGGTTCTGACGGGGCGCTGCGCGCTGTATTTCGCAAAGGGCGTGCAGGTCTACGAGGCTGCCATTTTGCGCGCGGGAACGCTGCCGCGCAGTTTAGAGGTTCGCCTTTCCTCGTTCCGCGATATCTACGGCCTGCCGTTTGAAATCGCCGCGGGCGCGTACAAGGTCGTTCTGCTGCCCGATTCGACGGTAAACGGCGAGAGCCTCGGCGAAGACAGCGACCTCATTCGCTCGCTGATCGTCGACTGGAAATTTGGCGGCATGTTCCTCTCTGACGGCGAGCGCTACACCAAAGAGCCCGACCGCGTGACGCTGGAGCGCTCTGCGCTTCGCATCGTCCGCGTGCTCACGCAGAAGTAATCAAGATAAAACGCGCCCCGAACCTACGATGCGTAGATTCGGGGCGCTTGTTTTGTTTATATACTGTGGACGTCCGATTTTGCGTAGGGGGCGATTGAGCACATCGCCCCGTTTGGCAATTACGAATTCGCATTGGATTTACGTAAAAATGGTGCATACCGCCGGGTCGATGTGCTCAATCGACCCCTACGAACCTTTTCGGAAGATTTCAAAAGAACCGTAGGGGCGGAATGCGTCAGCCGTTTGTGGGGTCGTAATTTTTGCCGAATTGCAGATCGGTAAATTTGATCGTCGCGCTGTCCATGCGAAGAGATTTTGTATTCTGCTTCTGGCCGGACGGGGCGGCTGCGGGCGGCGTTTCCGGCTTGGGGTCTGCGCCGACGAGCTTTTCCATGTTTTCCGAAATCGCCTCGGCGATCGACTCCGCGCTCTCCGATGGGACGCTCACGGCGGCCGGGGCGGGCTGCACAGGCTGTACGGGCGCGGGCTGGTCTGCCTGCCAGTCATACGGCTTTTCGCGGACGGTCTTTTGCGGCATGACCTGCGGCTGCGAGAGCGTCAGGTCGCGGGACTTGAGCTTTTCCAGAAGCTCTAAGTGACCTTTGATATCCTGCTCAATGACGTCGATGAAATTGAGCGCGGTCTTCTTCGCATCGTCTACGCGCGCCTGCTCCTCGGCAAGCTCGCGCTTGAGATCGTCGCTCTGCGAGCGGAGCGTTGTCTCCGCGCCGGCCACGATGGTTGCGCTGCGCGACTGCGCTTCGGCGATCATGCGGTCGCACTGCGCCTGCGCCTGCGCCATCTGCTGCTTCATGGCAGCCTCCTGGCCACGGTACTCCTCGAGCTTTTCGACCAGGATCTTCATCTTGGACTTGAGCACGGAATTTTCCTTATAGAGCATGATATAGTCTTCGGTGAGCGGTTCAAGAAAATCGTCCACCTGCTGCATATCATAGCCGCCGAAGACGGCCTTGGAGAAGGTTTGCTCCTGAATTTCCTGGGGTGTGAACATACGGGTTCTCCTTTCCGGCCGGACGCTTACAGGTACAGGCCGTTATTTTCAAGCTCGTCGATCAGATCGCCGACAATATCCACGTTGTAGGGCGTGATGATATAGGTGCTGATGGCGATTTTTTTGATCTTGCCGTCGAGCGCGTAGGCGCAGCCGGACAGGAAGTCGACAAGCCGTCTTGCAACATCTTTATTCGTTGCCTCCAGATTCAGAACCACCGCGTGTTTGCTGCGAAGATGCTCGGCGATGTCGGAGACGTTGTCGAACCGGTCGGGCTTGACCAGGACCACCTGCATCTGGGCGGTGGTGTGGATGTTCACGACCTTGTTATTGCCGGGGGTGCGGCGAGTGGACGCATTGCCGGAGCTGAAGCTCGACGAAGCATCGTCGTCGGTATCGTCCAGATCAAAGCTCGGCGCGCGGCTGGGCGCGGGAGCGGAAGAAGAACGCGAGGCCCGCGTGGGTCTTACGTCGTCGTCAAATTCATCGAAATCGTCCTCGTCCTCGGTGTAGGGCTTGGCCAGTTTCTTCAGTTCATCCATGAATCCCATAACT
>CAKUNY010000162.1 GCA_934668605.1 uncultured Oscillospiraceae bacterium
TCGAGGGGTTATTCGTAATGCCGATGAGCGCGGCGCACTCGGCAAGGTCGAGCTCACTGACGCTCTTGCCGAAATAGACCTGCGACGCGGACTCCACGCCCTCGCAGTTTTCGCCCAGCGCAATGACGTTGAGATAGAGCTCCATGATCTGCTTTTTCGTGTATCTCTTCTCGAGCTCGAGCGCGCTGAAAATTTCCACCAGCTTCCGGCGCACCGTGACCTCGTCGCGGCCTGTGATATTTTTGACGAGCTGCTGCGTGATCGTCGAGCCGCCCGCTTCTCCTCTTCCAAGGAACATTTTGACGCAGGCCTTCAAGGTCGTCACCCAGTCCACGCCCTGATGGTCTTCAAAGCGCTTGTCCTCGATGGCGATGCAGGCGTGAATGAGGTTCTTGGGAATATCCTCGTATTTCACCCACGTGCGGTTTGCCCCGCCGTAGAGCTTGCGCAAAACGACGTCCTGCCCGGTCTTCGGGTCTTCATAATAAATGACGGAGGTCTGATCGAGTGTGAAGCCGTCGATCGAGTCGACCTGCGCGGAGAGATCGTTTTTGACGTACAGGGCAAACAGGCACGCAAAAATCAGCGTCGTCAGAAACAGCACCAGCACCAGTGTGCCGAACGCTTTGCCAACGCCTCTTAAAATCCGCCGTGCCGCAGAGCCGGAGGGCTGTGTATTTTTATCTGCTCGCATGTTGTTCCTCCATTTTTATCGCAAGAACGCGCCCGATTTTTTCCGCAAAAAGCAGGCACAATATACCATTTTAATTTTCATCGTTACATTATATCACACATGTCAATTAGTTTGGAAACAAAATATGAATATATGTGGGGGCTGCCGGAAAAAGCTGACGCTTTTTCCGGCAAAGGGATTGCGCCTCGACTGCGCGCTCGTCGAAGCAAACTCCATATCCTTCACTCTGCCGCAAGCGGCAGAGTTCATACATTCCGTTGCTTCTCCTCTCCAAATCAGAACCAGAGGTTCCGATTTGGTATAAGGCGCGAAAAGCTCACACTTGCGAGGCGATAGGAATTTTTCCGGTCGGCAGAGCCGCCGGATAACATGATTTTGATTTTATTTCGCCATCTGCGGATGGCGAAACTCTGCGAGGCTTTGGCTCGACGGAAGATTTATTCTTTGAATGCGGAAACGGAAAAGCGGGAAACGTATGAAAAAGGAGGCGGGCGGATGAAACGAAATGCGAGGGTTTGTGCGCTTTTGCTGGCATTGGGATTGGGGCTTGGCGCGAGGACGTATTTTCTGACGGTAAATGGCGGCCGGATCTGCTACCGGGAATTGCCGGACTGCGCGCTCATTGACACCGGGCGGAGCGTGTCCATGCTGCCGCGCGCGGAGGATCGGGCGCTTTTGTCGCAGGGCATGTATCTCACGGGGCGGGCGGCCTTGACACGCGCGCTGGAAGATTTTTGTTCCTAAATCGCCGTCCGGCAGAATTTCCTCTTGATTTTGTAGTCGCAAGACGCTAAAATAGAGGCAAGAATAAATCCTGCGGAGGACGCAACGATGAACGAAGAATACGGAAGCGATTTTATCTCCATCACCGACGAAGACGGCAAGGAGTATGAGCTGGAGGTTCTGGCAGAGCTGGAATACGAAGGCAGCAAATATCTGGCGCTTGTCCCCGCCGATGACGACGGCGAGGAGGATCTGGAAGTCAGCATCCTCAAGGCGGTGGACGAAAACGGCGAAGAAATTCTCGTCACCATCGACGACGATGACGAGCTCGAGGCGGTCTACAGTGCGTTGATGGATCTCATGTACGAGGACGAGGAAGAAGAACCGTCCGAGACCTGAGCTTCACCGGAACTTTATATTCTGTCACGACTTCCCTGCGGGGTGCGTGACGGCTCCACTTAAACCCACATTATATTCAGGGGATGCCGGAATCTTCCGGTGTCGATTGCAGGCCTCCCGCCCACGGCTCTGACCGGTGGTGGACGTTGGAAGCAGAGAAGCATCGGAGAGGCAACCCACCTGCCCTTTCGTGCAGGTTATAATTGGAGTCGCACGGCCTTCGCGGGGATTCCCTATCCGTGCAGAGTTTTCTGCGCGGATTGTTTTTTGCACGCAAAACCGGGGCAAGGCACGAACGCCTTACCCCGGTTTTTATGCGCCAGAAAGCTCATTGCTCCCCGGTCTTCCCGAGAAGCGTATCATAAATTTCCCGCGTCTTTGCAGCGTCGTCCATTCCGAGAACCAGTGTTTTCCCGCCGGAGGTCATGACGATGTATTCCTTCGCGTCCGTGTAGGCATAGAGCGTATAATTGCCAAGCTCATCATTTCGGAACGTGCCCATCGAGAGCTTGGGGGAGCCGAAGCCGTTCATCCGCACGCCGGAATCAAACTCGCCGCGATATTCGATCGTGTCAATTTCGGAATACGAAACGCTTAAATCCTCCCAAAAGCTTGCCTCAATCGTCAAAGCGCTCTCGCCGCAGGTGATCTGGATGCTTCCCGTAAAAAGCAGCAGCGCGGTGCCGATCAAAACGAGCGGAACGGTGACAGCGGTAATTTTCGACGCGATTTTTTCCGCGCGGCTTTTGGGCGCCGTTTCATACACAATGCCCTGCTTCTGATGCTGCTTGAAAATCATGTAGGAATACGCAATTGGCGCAAGCCCCAGCGCGGCCACGACGCATACCATCACCCAGGCCATCGTCCGAAGCGGAAAAAACGCAGGAACGAGAAGAAGCAGACCTCCTCCGACCCACACCTTCCCGGCAAACCGGTGCGTCCGGTTCCAGTTTTCCTCGTTTCCGAGCGTCCAGGAGACTTTTATGCCCAGCGTCCGGTTCCTTCGGAGCTTGGGAAGATAGTTGCCGACCCACACAAACAGCGCACCCAAAAGCGCTGGCACGAGCATGGCCGCTTCCATCCCCTTCCCCTGTGCCATCCGGTACAGCATTCCGCTCGTCACAAGCGAGCAGATGGGTAACACCCAGAAGATCATCCCCAGAGCCTTCCGGCTCTGCCGCTGCTTTTCCTGATCGCGAAGGGTCAGCCACAGGCAAAAAAGATGCGCCAGCAAATACAGAAGCGGCAGGCCGAACACAGCCAGCGCCTTCCCTGTGCTTGCGTCCGCATTCCCGTCCGCGCCCCAGTGGGTCGCCATCACATCCGGAAGATGATTCCACATCAAAATTCCATACAAAGCCGGAAGCAAGATCACAACCGACGAGAGGAAAATTCTCCATTTATTCTGCCTGATCATCGTCACAGCCTCCTTTTAAATCCGCAAGCCAGAGCATTGCCTCCTCCAGAACAGAGGTATTGATCTCGTAGAAGATAAATTTCCCCTCTCTGGTGTCCCGAATCAAGTCGGCCTCCTTTAAAACCGAAAGGTGCCGCGAAATAGCGGGCGCGGAGACGGGAAAATGCGCCGTGATCTCCCCCGCCGCCATGCGCCCTTTTTTCAGCAGATTCAGGATCTCCCGGCGAGTTGGGTCGGAGAGCGCTTTTAATGTCTGCTGTAGTCCCATGCCGAAAGCTCCTTTAACATTTAACCTAATTGTTAATTATATAATATGCCATACGGGCGCGTTTGTCAACAGCCATGCGTTTCCTTCCGGCTTTTTCGCCCATTCCGGGCCATTTCCGAAAAAATTATGAATTCCGAAAGAAAGGCTTGCAAGTGCGTGGCTTTTTCTGTATAATACGTGGAGTGTCGCCTGCGGGCGAAGAAAGTATACACGAGAGGAATGATCCTGAAATGAGCGCATCGCGCGAAAAGAACAAGCGCAAGGAGCAGATCGCTTCCGGCGAAACCCCCGCCGCACCCGAGAAAAAGGGTATGAGCAAGGGTCTGAAATGGACCATCGGCATCATCTGCCTTGTATTGGTAATTGCCATTGTCACGTTTTTCTCCATGCTGACCAACGGCTCTCTTGCCGCTCACACGACTGCCGCAACCGTCGGCGGCCACAAGCTGACGCCCGTCATGGTGAACTATTTCTATAAGGAAGCTTATAACTCCATGAGCAGCCAGTACGGCGACATGATGAGCTACCTGATCGACACCAACACGCCGCTCAACGAGCAGTATTACGACGAAGAAAACGGCATCACCTGGGCGGATACCTTTATGGAGCAGGGTCTTGCCAGCGCTGCCCGCCTGTATGCCATCTACGACGAGGCGATCGCCAACGGCGCGACCCTCTCCGAAGACGATCAGGCGAACATTGACGCGACCGTCGCGAACCTGACCACCTATGCCTCCCTTTACGGCTACACCAACGTCAACGGCTACATTGCCGCCATGTACGGCACGGGCTGCAACGAGAAGAATTTCCGCGAGTTCCTCACCATTGAGATGATCGCCACGAATTATTCTCAGGAGATCGAGGCCAAGCCCACCTACACCGAGGCCGATCTGACCGCCGCGTATGACGCTGACCCCAATGCCTATGACACGGTCGACTACCGCGTCTTCGCCGTGACCGACAGCCTGTTTGACGAAACCGACGAGGACAAGCTCGACGAGCTCAAGAAGACCGCTGCCGACGAAATGCTGGCCGCCGCCGAGAAGGGCGACGAGGCGTTCATTTC
>CAKUNY010000163.1 GCA_934668605.1 uncultured Oscillospiraceae bacterium
TTATCCTGCTTGAGGATGTAAGCGATACGGATCTCGTTCTTGCCCTTGCCGGGCGTTGCGTACATCGGAGCGCCGGGGGCGAACATGACGGTGTCGCCGTTGTCGTCAAACTCCTCGAGCAGCCACTTCTGGAAGTTGTCCGCGTCATCGATGGGCAGAGCCGCCATCAGATAGAACGCGCCCTTCGGGCAGTCGAACACGACGCCGGGGATCTCACGCAGCTTGGCAACGACGGTGTCGCGGCGGCGCTTATACTCCTCGCGGACAGCCGCGAAGTAGGAAGCATCGACCTGATACAGGGCAGCCGAAGCGACCTGATCGAGCGTTGCGACGGAAAGTCTGGCCTGGCAGTATTTGAGCGCATGGCCGAGCAGCTCGTGGTTGCGGGTCAGGATGCAGCCGATACGAGCGCCGCAAGCGGAGAAGCGCTTGGAAACGGTATCGATAACGACAACATTGTCTGCTGCGTCCGCGAACTCGCCCATCGACTGTAAGGGCTCGCCGCCGTAGACAAACTCACGGTATGCTTCGTCGCCGATGATAAACAGGTTGTGCTCCTTGGCAATATCGCACATCATGCGCATCTCTTCCGGCGTCAGGACAACGCCGGTCGGGTTGCCGGGGTTCGTGACCATGATGGCGCGGGTGTGCTCGTTGATTCCCTTTTCGACCTTCTCGCGGTCGGCGTAGTGATAGCCTTCCTCGGGGCAGGTAGGGATGGGACGGATGTGCGCACCGCAGGTGTTAACCATGGTGTTGTAGTTGGGATAGAAGGGCTCGGGGATCAGAATCTCGTCGCCGTCGTCGAGGATGCACTCCAGAACGATCTGAAGGGCCTCGGAACCGCCGGTCGTGATCAGGATCTCGTCCTTTTCAAAGTGCATATCCAGATCGTCGTAATACTTCTGGATCGCATCGATCAGAACAGGCATACCGGGGGACGGGGCATATTCCAGAACGGGCTGGTTGAACTCACGGATGGTGTCGAAGAACTGCTTGGGCGTTTCCACATCGGGCTGGCCGATGTTCAGATGATAGATCTTCTTGCCCTTTGCCTCAGCGGCCACCGCGTAGGGATGGAATTTCCGCATCGGAGAAAGACCGCATTTTTCGACCTTGCTGGAGAATTTCATTTGGGAATACCTCCTTCATTTGTCGCCAGGCGCAAAAATCAGGCGGAATACACAATTTTCACGCACCAAGCGGCTCGTCTTTCAGACATTCAGCATATTGATTATAGCATACCGCCCAGCGATGTGCAATATGTTACTCGGCTTTTTTTACAATTTTTAAGAAGTTCTTCCCAAATTTTCATTTAGCTTCACACATTCTGAACGGCGTGTAATTCAGCAAAGCTCTGCTTTTTTGACAGACTCAGCGCCCGCCGGAAATCCGGCGGGCGCTGACGGGTTACTTCTCTTCGAACTCGGTGTTCTTATAGCGGCTGTAGGCCACGACGATCCGACGGTTGGGTTCGGTGCCGGTGGAGTACGTCGTCACATCGGGATAGTCCTGAAGCGCGGCATGGATCACATGGCGCTCGTAGGCGTTCATCGGCTCGAGGGTGATGTTCCGGCGGTACTTGGTGACCTTTCCGGCGACCTTCTGCGCAAGCCGCTGAAGCGATTCCTCGCGCTTGAGGCGGTAGTTTTCCGCGTCAACGTTGATGCGCACACGCTTGTTCTGACCGCGATTGACCGCGTAGTTCGCAAGATGCTGAATGGCGTCGAGCGTCTCGCCGCGGCGGCCGATGAGAATGCCGAGATTTTCGCCGACGAGGTCGACCGCGTAGCTCTCATCCGCCGTCTTCATCGCGTGCGGCACGGCATCGGAACCCATGTGCTCGAGAAGCCCCTTGATAAACTGCTCGATGCGCTCTTCCGTGGAGCCGGGCTCTGCGGGCGCATAGACCTTGGGCTCGACCGGAGCGGACTCCTTCTTCGGCTGCTGGGGCTTGGGCGCGCGGGGCTTTTCCTGCCGGGGCTTATTCTCTTTCGGCTGGCGCGGCTTTTCCTGCCGGGGCTTTTCCGTGCGCTCAGGTCTTTCGGCCGCGGGCTTGGCGCTTGCGCGCTGCTCGGCCGGGCGCTGCATGGGCGCTGCCGCGGGCGCGATGACCTTCGGGGCGTTTGCCGCCTCTGCGGGCTTTTCGGCCGCGGGCTTCTTGGGCTTGCTTCGAGACGCGCTCGACAGGGCGGGCGCGGGCGCGGCGGGCTCATCGGGCGCTTCGTAGGTCAGCTTGACCTTCGCGGGCGAGGCGCCGATGCCGAAAAAGCCGGACTTCGGGGTTTCCAGAATCTCCACGGAAACGCTGTCGCGATCCATGTTCAGCTGGGTAAGACCTGCTTCAATGGCAAGATCGATGGTCTTGCCGGTCGCGGTAATAAATTTTTCCATAGCTTACTCCTCGTTTTCACCGGAAGAGGCTTCCTTCTGCGCGCCGCGCTTGCCATAATGATCCGCCTGATATGCGCGGCCACGGCAATACGGACGCTCGGCAATGCCGGACAGAGGCTTCTTTTCGTCCTTTTCCAGTTCCGGATTCTTCTTGGCGGCATACTCTCTGGCCGCCTTTTCCGCCGCTTCCTTCTCCTGCTGGCGGAGCTTCTTCTTGCTCACATTGTCCGCAACGATGCCGTCGGGGTTCTGCTCGCGGCGAAGCTGGCGCTGACGCTCCTTTTCCGCCTCTTCGGCGCGGCGAAGCGCGGCCTTTTCCTGGCGGACGGTGTCTTCCGCGTCATAGACCTTGCGGTAGTGCTTGGTCAGGATCACGTCCTGCACCGTGCCGAACACGGCCTGCGCGATCCAGTAGATCGAAATAGCTGCGGGCATGGAGAAGCCGATCCAGAGGGACATGAGCGGCATCATGATCATCATCGACGCGTTGGTCTGGTTTGCCATCTGCGCGGCATTCTTGTCGACCTCACCGTCGGCGTTGGTCGCGACCTGGTTGTTCATCTTCTGGCTGATGAACATCGAGAGCATCTGCAATACGCCCGAGGCAACCGGAATGAGGAACAGGCCGATCTCGCTCCAGCCCTCGCACTGCCAGAAGCGGAACGACGGGATGGACGCAAGGTCTACGCCGAGGAACGAGAAGTCGATGTCCTGCAATTTAGCCCCCGCCATGACGGCGACGGACTTGATGGCCTCGGCAAACTCGCCCAGATGGCCGGCTGCGGCCAGCTGCGCGTAATACGTGTTCTTGCCGAGATCGACGCCGCTTGCGCGGATGAACGCGACGATCGCCGCCGACACCGAGCGCGAGTTATGCAGCATGTAGGTGATCGGCTCACGGATGACATAGTACAGCGGGAACAGAATCAGCAGCGGGATGAACGACCACAGACAGCCGCCTCCCATCGAGACGCCCTCTTCCTTGTACATCTGCTGGACGGCCATCTGCGCTTTCTGCCGGTCGTCGCCGTATTTTGCCTCGATGGAACGGGCCAGCGGGGCAAGGCGCGACATTTTGAGCATGCTCTTTTTGCTCTTGATGCTCATCGGAAGCAGAACGAGCTTCACGATCAGCGAGAACAGAATCAGCGCCACGCCGTAGTTGCTCGAGAAGACGTACAGCCAGTCGAGCAGATAGCCGAACGGGACGCGGATGATATCGGACAGGCTTGTGGTGTCCTTGGTTTCCGCCGCAGCCTGCTCGGCCGCAGCCTCGGGGCTCAGAGCCGCGGTTTCGGTTTCCGCAGTCTGGGCGGCATTGTTGCTGGCTGCGCAGGCCGTCAGAGACAGCACCATGAGCAGCGCCAGCAGCAAGGCGAAGAATCTTTTCATGTTGAATCCTCCAAATTGTGGGGATGCCGGGGCAGGAGACTTTTCTCCTATGGCACCGGATCAAAGTAGTCGCCCTTATAAAAGGGGTTGCACCGCATCAGCCGTTTGAAGGCCAGCCATCCGCCCTTCACCGCGCCGTATTTCTCGATCGCCTCGAAGGCGTACTGCGAGCACGTCGGCGAAAACCGGCACCTTCTCGGAAGTCCCGGCGAAATAAAGCGCTGATAAAACCGGATGAGCCCGAGCAGCACCCGCTTCATGTACGTTCTGTCTCCTCCTGCGGTTCCCGCGTGTAAATTCCGAGCTTTTCCGCCAAACGCAGATAAGCTCCTTCCAGCTGCCGGTAAGGAGCCTGCATGGCGGCCGCGCGCGCGACGACGACAATGTCGCAGCCCCGGGCGAACTGCCCCTCGTGCAGCCGGTAGATCTCCCGCAGGCGGCGGCGCAGCCGGTTCCGGTCTACCGCGTGGCCGAGCTTTGCGCCGACGGTGAGGCCGACGCGGTTTCGCTTCGAGCCGTTTCTGCGGCAGTAGACGACAAGGTACCGGTTCGCGCACGAGTCGCCCTTGTTGTAGAGCCGGCGGAACACGTGATTGAATTTCAGAGCGCTGGAAAACTGCATAGACGCCTCCTTATGGCGCGCAGCGACGTACAGTCCGGGTAATAAACGGATGGGGCGAACAGAACTGCTTCCATTCACCCCTATGGCTCAAACTGAGCTGTATATGCGGTC
>CAKUNY010000164.1 GCA_934668605.1 uncultured Oscillospiraceae bacterium
GCCGACGCTTGTGTGCGCGCTGATCGCGACGTATATTTTTGGTCTCGGCACGATGGCCGGTACCTGCGCCATTGCGGTCTTTACATTCGCCTACGTCGGAAAGCAGCTCTTTGAGATCATCGAAACGGTCGACATGGGGCCATATGAGGCGCTCGAGGCGCTCGGCGCAACGAAGCTCCGCGCGTTCATCACGGCGGTCTTCCCGCAGGTGCTGCCGACATATCTGTCCGTGTCGCTGTTTTGCCTGGAAGGCAACGTCCGCTATGCGTCGATTCTCGGTTACGTCGGCGCGGGCGGTCTGGGTCTTATCATGAACGAAAAAATCGGCTGGCGCGAGTATGACAGCCTCGGCATGATCCTCATCGTGCTCTTCATCGCCGTCATGCTCATTGAAGCCATCAGCCACGCGCTGCGAAAGCGCCTGACGTAGGGGAGGGGACGGCTATGAACGAGAAAATTCAAAAGGCCTACGCCTCTGCGCCAAAGACATGGCTCTGGAAGCTGCTGGCCGCCTTCTGCGTTGCGTGTCTGCTTGCCTGGTCTGGCTCTGCCGTCCGGGTGAGTAACCCCACCGGAAACGGTCTGGAAGTCGCGGGGAACATTCTCTCCGGCATTTTCCACCCGTCGGCAAAGCTTCTTTTTACCCTCGGCACAGACGGCGTGCCGTATCTGCTGCTGGAGACGTTCTGCATCGCGTTTTTGGGGACGATCGTCGGCGCGGTCATTTCGCTGCCGCTGTCGTTCCTGTCTGCGAGCAATCTGGTTCCCAAGGGCGTCGCGCTCGTCGGGCGCGTGCTCATTGCGGCTATCCGCACGATCCCGGCCTTTGTCTATGGCCTGATGTTCATCCGCGTGACTGGCCCGGGGCCGTTTGCGGGACTTCTGACGATGTCCCTGTGCTCGATCGGCATGGTGTCCAAAATGTTCATCGAGAGCATTGAAGACCTCGATAAGCGCATTCTGGAGTCTCTTGATGCGGCGGGCTGCACGACGTTTCAGAAAATCCGCTACGGCATTTTGCCGCAGCTGACGGCGGATTTCACGTCTACGATCATCTACCGCTTCGACATGAACCTGCGCGACGCGACGGTTCTCGGCCTCGTCGGAGCCGGCGGCATCGGCGCGCCCCTGATTTTCGCCATGAGCTCGTACCGCTGGAACGAGGTCGGCGCGATTTTGCTGGGACTGATCGTGCTGGTGCTCATCATCGAGTGGATCTCGGCCAAGATCCGCGTCAAGCTGGCTCGGGGGTAAGGCTATGCAGGAACGAAAGCTGACGATTTACTTTACCTCCGACCTTCACAGCTATATTTACCCCACGGATTACCGCAGCCAGACCGAAAAAGACCTCGGCCTTTTCAAATGCGCAAGCCAGTTTCAAAAAGACGGCAACACGCTCATCATAGACGGCGGAGATCTTTTGCAGGGCTCGCCGTTTGGAGCGTATTGCCACGATACCATCGGCAGCGCCGAGCGGTTTGCCCAGATCATGAACCGCTGCGGATACGACTATGTGACGCTCGGAAACCACGATTTCAACTACGGCATGGCGTACCTCGACAGCTATCTCGATGCACTGCATGCCAGATGTGTCTGCCAGAATGTCCGCCGGGGCGATGGCTCTACGCGCTTCCCCGCGCGGGTTCATACGCTTGAAAACGGGCTTCGCGTCGGCATTGTCGGCATTGTGACCGACTACGTGAACATCTGGGAGCGCCCGGAGCATCTTTCGGGAATTACGATCGAAGACCCGATTCCGGCGGCGGCCAGCGCGCTTGCAGCGCTAAAGGGCAAGGTTGACCTCACGGTGTGCGTCTATCACGGCGGCTTTGAGCGCGATCTGTCAAGCGGACGGACGCTTTCGGCGACGCGCGAGAATGTCGCATACCGGATCTGCCAGGAGCTTGGCTTTGACATTCTCCTGACCGGCCACCAGCACATGTCTGTGCCCGGGCAGATGGTTCGAAACACCTTTGTTGTCCAGCCGTCTGACAAGGGGCAGGAATTTTTGAAGGTGGAGGCAAGCGTGTCAGGTGACGGTGCGCAGTTTTCCAGCCGGACAATTCGCGCAGGCGGCGCGTGCCGCCCGGAGTGGCTCGCGGAATTTTCCGGCATGGAGCGCGGCGCGCAGGACTGGCTCGACGAGGTGGTCGGCCATCTGCCGGAGCCGATGACGCTCGGCACGCCGCTTCAAATGGCCGCGAGCGGAAGCTCGCTTGCGGATCTGTTCAACACCGTACAGCTCGCGGCAAGCGGCGCGCAGATCTCTGTTACAAGCCTTGCCAACGACGCGGCGGGACTGCCGCAGACCGTGCGGCGCAGAGACATTCTGAATGCGTATCCGTATACGAATACGTTGACGGTAATGAGAATCACGGGCGCGGTTCTGCGCCGGGCGATGGAGCGCAGCGCGGAGTATTTTGACCGGAACGCCGACGGAACGCTTCGCATCTCAGACGCGTTTTTAAAGCCGAAGGTCGAGCATTACAACTACGACTACTATGCGGGCGTTCATTACGTCTTCGACTGTGACAAGCCGGTGGGGAGCCGCGTCACAGAGCTCTTGGTAAACGGAAAGCTCGTTGCGGACGACGACGTCTTCACCGCCTGCCTCAGCAGCTATCGCGCCAGCGGAACGGGAGGCTATGACTGCTACTCCGGCTGCCCGGTGCTGCGCGAGATCGGCACGGAAATGTCCGATCTGCTGCTGGAATTTTTCAAAGACCCGACCGCGCCGCAAAGCCTGACCCATTGCGATTTCCGCGTGATATGAGAAAAACAGCCCGGACACTTCAATGTGAAGTGTCCGGGCTGTTTGACCCTCTGGCAGAGCCGTTATTTCTCATTGGATGACGGCAGCGTCTGAATAAGGGTATAGACATAGATGATAGTCATAAATATCCTCCATTCGTATCATTGCTTCGCTTGCCCATTTATTGTATCATAGCATTGCTGACATCATTGTGTCAGCAATTGTGCGGTAACGCAAGTATCATTGTCTTTTGTATGCGGTCGTCGCATGATCCAGCCATGAATCGCTCTCAGTGTAGGTGTTTCTCGCTCCGCACCGGAATCGGTATCACCTCCCATTCCGCGCATCCCCGCGTACCCATTGGCTCGCACATACAAAACGTATCTGTTGACCCTATTCAGTTGTCAGCGGGATTGTCAGTCCGCAAAAGCGTATTGAATATAATGCGCTTTTCCAGAATGGCAATCGGGAATTGCGTCCCAAGTTGGGTAATGCCATTAAGTTAATTAAAAAATTCTGGTTAATCGAAAAAATGCCTTGACAATGGGCGAAAAATGTGCAGCCAAGTCCTGAAAACGAAATGATTTTCAGGGAGGCTGCACATGAAAAACATAGTAACGATGCTGCGGGAGAGGCTGTTCTCCATCATTCGGAGGATTGGGGAGAACCCAGGGCGATACGCCCGGGATCCGGATCGGGATTTTACCCGGAAACGAACGCTGACGCCTGACGTGCTGATCTATCTCGTTCTCACCATGGACGAAAAGAGCGTCTGGAAGGGGCTGCTCGGGCATTTCCGCAGGCGGATCGACACGCCGTCGCCGTCGGCCTTTGTCCAGCAGCGGCAAAAGCTGCTTCCATCCGCGCTCGAAGATCTGTTTCACCGCTTCTCGGAGCAGCTCCGTCCGCAAAAGAAATTCCGGGGCTACCGGCTGCTGGCCGCGGACGGTTCGTCGCTGAAATCCGGCGCGTACCCTGCGGATAAGGACGCCTATCGACCCGGAACGGAGCGTCAGCACGGCTGGAATTTGTTCCATATCAACGCATTTTTTGATCTGGAAAATGGCATTTATACCGATGTGATCGTGCAAAAAGATCACACCAAGCACGAATCCAGGGCGCTGCGTCAGATGGCGGTGCGCTCCGTGATCACCGACCCCGTGATCGTGCTGGCGGACCGCAATTATGAGGCGTACAACAACTTTGCCAGTCTGGAAAAGAAGGGCTGGAAGTATCTGATCCGCATCAAAGATCATGAGCGAAAAAACGCTTACGGCGTGAAGCTGCTCGACACGCCGGAATTCGACCTGCCTGTCCGCATGACGCTGGGACGGCTGACGCCGCAGCAGCTCAAGCAGCGCGGCATTCCTGTTCCAGAGCACTATTACCGGCTGCCAAACAGTATTCCGTTTGGTTTTGTGAGCACAGAAAGTGCGGCTTTTTATGAATTTTCGGCAAGAATCGTACGCTTGACGCTGAAAGGCGGAAGAACGCAGCTGCTGATCACCAACCTGGACACTGAGCAGTTTCCGCCTTCGGCGCTGCGGGAGCTATACGCCCGGCGCTGGGGCATTGAAACGTCGTTCCGCGAACTCAAATACACGGTCGG
>CAKUNY010000165.1 GCA_934668605.1 uncultured Oscillospiraceae bacterium
GAAAAATACATATCGCCTCGCAAGTGTGGAATTTGTGCGCCTTTGGCGCACAAATTATGCGCGCAGTCGAGGCGCAGTCCCTTCTGTCAAGAAAGCGTTAGCTTTTTTGACAGTCTCAAAAAATTCCGGATGCATTGCATCCGGAATTTTTTATCGGGAAAATCAATCGAGCGAAGCGGCTTCCTTCTTGTTCTGGACATACTGGATGGCGAAAACGCCGCCGATGAGAACGAGGCCGACGAGGTCGGAGGCTGCACCGGGGATCATCAGACCGAGGCCGCCGACGAGGCAGATGAGGCGGAACAGCCAGTTCATCTTCCGCAGCACGAAGCCCTCCAGACCCGCCGCGACGCCGAAGATGCCGAGAAGCGCGGACAGGACGATCTGGATAACCTCCCACGCGCTCGTGACGTTCACGAAGAGCATGGCCGGGCTGTAGGCGAAGATGTAAGGCACGATGAACGCGGCGATGGCAAGCTTTGTGGCATTGATGCCGGTTTTCATCGGATTGCCCTTGGCAATTGCAGAGCCCGCGTAGGCCGCCAGCGCGACAGGGGGCGTGATGTCGGCGACAATGCCGAAGTAGAACACGAAGAAGTGCGCCGCGACGAGCGGGAAGCCCATCTTGATGAGGATCGGCGCGCAGGTGGAGGCCATGATGCAGTAGTTCGCGGTCGTGGGAACACCCATGCCGAGGACGATGCAGCAGACCATCGTGAGGATGAGGCCGATGAAGGTCGCGGAGCCCGCGAGCTGGACGATGGCGTTGATCAGAATCGATGCAAGACCCGTAACGGTGATGCAGCCTGCGATCATGCCCGCAATTGCGCAGGCAACGCCGACGGTAATCGCACCCTTCGCGCCCGCCTCTAAGGCTTCAAAGATCTTGCGGAGCGTGAGGCGCTCGTCCTTGTTCAAAAAGCCTACGATCACAGCGGCCAGAATGGACACGGCGGCGGAGAACTGCATCGTTCTTGCGCCCGAGGAGACGAGCCAGACGAGCAGCACCAGCGGCGCAAGCAGATAGATTTTCCGCAGCAGGAAGTTCCACTTGGGCATTTCGTCCTTCGAAAGACCCTTGAGCCCGAGCTTTTTGGCCTCCAGGTGCACGGAGATGAAAATGCCCGTGAAGTAGAGAACGGCGGGTAAAATCGCCTTGACGGCGACGGTCGCGTAGGGAAGATCCATGTATTCGGCCATCAGGAACGCGGCCGCGCCCATGATGGGGGGCATGATCTGACCGCCGGTGGAGGCAGCGGCCTCGACCGCGCCGGCAAAGTCCGGATGATAGCCGGTCTTTTTCATCATCGGGATGGTGACGGAGCCGGTCGTGACGGTGTTGCCGACGGAAGAGCCAGAGACCATGCCGCAAAGAGCCGACGAGATGACCGCGACCTTCGCGGGGCCGCCGGCAGACCAACCGGCAAGCCTGTTTGCAAGGGCGATAAAGAAGTTCGCGATGCCCGTGCGCTCCAGGAATGCGCCAAAGATGATGAAAAGCACAATGTATGTGTAGCACACGTTCACGGGCGTGCCAATCACGCCGTTCGTGGTGTAGAAGAGCTTATAGACGACGTTTTTGAGCGCCTGATAGAGGCTGGGATTATAGCTCAGCTGGTTATAGAACGTGTAGACGAGGAGCGCTCCCAGCACGCACAGGATCGGAACGCCCACGCAGCGGCGGCAGAGCTCGATGAGAACCAGAATGCCGACCGCGCCGATGATCACATGGTGGGTCTGGATGCGGGTCGCGAGCTTGATGATGGGAAGGGCGTTGAAGGCAAAGTACAAAAAGCACGACGTGCCGATGAGCATGAGGATGATATCGTACCACGGCATGGAGTTGACCTTCACGTGTCCCTTTTTGGCGGGATAGGTCAGAAAGCCGATGAATACGATCATCGCCAGAAACGCGGCAAGTCTTGTCTCGGGAAGACCGGAATAGAACAGCGTCATGCCGATGCAGTACAGGCTGAAAATGACCATGATCGTGCCGACAACCCAGCGCTGCCAGCCCTCCCACACGCGGGTGTTGGATTCGCGGTCGTATTTGCGCATCACCGCGTCGAGATCGGCCTGCGTCTGGTTATCGAGGCCGGAGGGCATTTTTACGGCGCCCTTGGGATCGTTCTTGTTGGCGGACATAAGCGTTCTCCTTTGAAATAGGACTCGCGGACTGCTTCCGCGGCAGGGGAAACCATCTTTTGGACAGCACCAGCTACGGCAGGAAGCCCTGCCGTAGCTGGAAAATCGGTGTTTCGCGTAAAGGACGCGTAAAGCTTACTTGGTAGCGACCGTGTAGCCCTTTTCCGCGAAATACTTCGCAGCGCCCGGATGATACGGGACGGAGGTGACGGAGGCGGCAAAGTCGAGATTCAGCTCGCCGTACTTGGCATGGCTGGAAACCTCAGCTTCCGCGTTGTCGAACAGATCCTTCGTGAAGTTGTAAATTGCGTCCTCGGAAACGTCGTCACGCGCCAGAATGACCGCGCCGACCGCAACCGTGGTCACATCGCCATCGGTGCCGTAGACATCGGCGGGGATGACGTTCTTGGTGTAGTAGTCAGACGTTGCGCAGAGGTTTTCGATGTGCGCGTCGTCGAGGGAGACGAGGTACACATCCTTGGTGGTGGCGAGGTCGGTGATGGCGGTCGTGGGAGCGCCGGCGACGATGAAGGCCGCGTCAATCTTGCCGTCCTTGATGTCGTTGGCGCTGTCGCCGAAGGACTGGTAGGTCGGGACGATGTCGTTTTCCGTCAGGCCGTATGCGCCGAGAATGTCGATGGCGTTGAAGTACACGCCGGAACCGGCAGAGCCGATGGAAACGCGTTTGCCGGCGAGGTCAGCGACGGTCTTGATGGAAGCGTCTGTCGTGACGATCTGCACCTGCTCCATGTAAAGCGCGGCGACGGTGGAGAAGCAGTCGACCTTGCCGGTCTCTTCAAAGAGGTTCGTGCCGTTGTACGCGTAGGCCATGACGTCGGACTGGCAGAACGCGAGCTCGGCGTTGCCGTCCTGAAGCTCCATGACGTTTGCCTGCGAGCCGTTGCCGACGAGGCCGACGACGTTCACACCTGCGTTATTGGTGGCGTGCTGGGCAATGACGGAGCCGAAGGCGTAGTACGTACCGGATTCGCCGCCGGTGACAAAGCGGAGCTTCGCGCCGGACGAGGAAGCGGAAGACGAGCTGGAATCGGCGGGCGCCGCGGTTTCGGCCTTATCTCCGCAGGCGGTGAGCGCCAGCAGCATGAGCACTGCCAACAGAAGCGCGACGAATTTTTTCATTTGGTTTTCCTCCCTGTATGTGCGCGCATGGCGCACGTTTTTCTTTCATGACATCTACTATACAGGAAGAAGCGGCGATTTGCAAGAGTAATTCGATGAATTATGAAAATATTATTCCTGCAAAATTCAAAAATATCGAGAAAAGAAGCACAAAATGCATAACATAAGGCTAAACTGAACAAAAATGAATTTTGACTTGCAAAAATGAGAGCAAGAAAAAGGAAAACTATACAAAACAGGTGTGCATGGGCGCCGGAAAATGCGCATAAAAAACCGGATGGCGCGAACCACCCGGTTTTTTGTTTGGAATTGGAAAGAATGTGCCGCTCAGAATTCCTGCGATTGCAGGAGCTGGCACAGATCATCGGAAACAGCGGCGCATTCCGGAACACGTTTGACACAGTCGCAGAGCGCGTCTAAATGGAACCGGCAGCCGGTGAGGGCGCGAGCCAACGGCGCGGCAAATTCCGCATCCATTGCGTCGGAGTATACGGCGGCATCCTCGCACAGCCCGTTCTTGACGGCCAGCTGGATCGTCACCTCGCCCCACGCAAAGCGCTTCGCGCACTCGAACGAGCACGGCACGCTCTTGCCATAGTTCCAGTCGAAGCTCGAAAACCGCACATAGCGCTTCTCAATCTCCGCCTCGTCAAAGTCGGCCTCAAGAAGCGTCTTCGCCTCGAGTCCATAGACCTTCTCGGCGGCCTTGACCATCGCGTCGGCCATCTCAGAAACCGTCAGCGTCGGGACAAGCTCGGTGAGATTGATCACGCGCGAGCGAACAGACGCGACGCCCTTGCTCTCAAGCTTGACCTTCGACGGCGTGAGGTACTTTCCGAGGTTTGCCATGTCGACGGAAAGAAGCAGCGTTCCGTTGTGGAACGAACAGCCGTTGTGGCTGTAGAAGGAGTTTCCGGAGAATTTGCAGCCGTTTGTCAGGATATCGTTCCGGCCGGAAATTTCGGCGGGAATGCCCAGCATCCGGCAGGCCTCGACAATGACGCTCTGCTGCTTGCGCAGGTCATAGTCCTCCGTGCGAAGCGAGAACGTAAA
>CAKUNY010000166.1 GCA_934668605.1 uncultured Oscillospiraceae bacterium
CTCTCGGATGCGAACCGAACGCTCTCCCAGCTGAGCTACAGGCCCATTTTTATGAACTTTTTGAGGGTGAACCGCGTGGCTCCCGCATGAGATACAACACGATAGCTAAAACCGTACCGCTTGCGCTCCCAGCTGAGCTACAGGCCCATTTCTAATTCTGCGAGGCGCGCCTCGCTCAAAAGCATATTTATTATAGCGGCAGAGCGTGTATTTGTCAAGTGTGAAGTGTAAAAGCTTTTGAGTTCCTTGCAATTTTTCTTTGCGGCTGGTATGATGAGAAAAACAGGTCAGGAGGGTTCGCACATGGAGGAGCTTTTGAGGTCGCAGCTGGACGCGCAGCGCGCGGGAGAAACGTACGCGGTCGTCACCATCGCAGAAGCCTCCGGCAGTGTGCCGCGCAAAAACGGCAAGCTGCTGATCTTCTCCGATGGGCGCACACTCGGAACCGTCGGCGGCGGCCCCGCCGAGCGCATGGCAAAGCAGGACGCACTGGCCGCGATGGACGCGGGCGAAAACAGATTCCTGCATTACGACTTCCCTTCCCCGGACGGTTCCATGTGCTCCGGGCGGCTGAGCGTCCTCATTGAGGTCTTCCAGCCAAAGCCGCTGCTCGCCATCTTCGGCGGCGGACACGTGGGAACAAGCTTACTGCGCCTTGCAAAGCCGGCGGGCTTTCGCGTTTTGCTGCTGGATGACCGGCCGGAAACAGAGATCCCGGAGGCTGTCCGACTCGCCGACCGCTTTGTCCGCGTCCAGAACGTCGAGCAGGACATATTAGCCGCGCAGATACCGGCAGGTGCATTCTTCGTGCTCTGCGGCCACGACCACGCGGTAGACGGCGAAGCGCTGGCTGCGGCGCTGCAAAAGTCCCCCCGCTATATCGGTATGCTGGCCAGCCGCCGGAAAATTGCGTCTTTGTTTTCAAAGCTTGAAGCACGCGGCTTTTCACACGAAGCTCTGGAATTTGTCCACACACCGATCGGTCTGGACTTGGGCGGAGAGACGCCGCAGGAGCTGGCCGTCGGAATACTGGCGCAGCTTCTGCTCGTCAAAAACGGGAAAGACAGCCGCGTCCGGCTTTAAACCGCATACGAAAACCCGCCGAAGAAGCGTTTCTCCGGCGGGCTATTTTTATAAATCCTTGAGAATATCTGCAATATTCTCGGGCGTATAGTGGTAAATTTCGTCGCAGAACTGGCAGTCGATATCGATGGGCTTCCCATCGTCGACAATGTCCTGAAGCTCCTTTTTGCCGAGGCTGATGAGCGTTCGCGTCACGCGCTCGCGGCTGCAATAGCAGCGGTACTCCACCGGCGTCTGCTCGAGAATCTCGAGCTCAAATTCAGACAGGACTGTCTCCAGAAGTCCCTTGCCGTCCATGCCCTCGTCCAGAAGCTTGCTGACCGCGCCGGCCTTCTGGATACCGGCCTCGATCTTGTCGATCATATCATCGGTCGCGCCGGGCATGAGCTGAATGAGATAGCCCCCTGCCGCGCGCACGCTCTGGTCTGTAGCAATGAGCACGCCCAGGGCGCAGGCCGTCGGGATCTGCTCGCTCTGGACAAAATACTGCGTGATATCCTCGGCAATTTCTCCCGAAACGAGCTCGACGCTTCCCACATACGGCTCTTTCATCCGAAGGTCGCGAATGACGGTCAGCATGCCGTCTGCTCCAACGGCCGCACCCACATCGAGCTTTCCCCGGTACTTTTCAAGAAGGCTGATCTGCGGGTTATCGACGTAGCCGCGCACATTGCCCTGCGCATCGGAGACAGCCAGAAGCGTCCCCAGCGGGCCTCCGCCCTTGATTTGCAGCGTGATCGAGCCGTCTTCGGTTTTCTGCATGTTGCCCATCATGGACGCCGCGCTCAAGAGCCTTCCGAGCGCCGCTGTCGCCGTGGGAAACAGCTTATGGATCTGCCGCGCGCGCTCAACGATCCCTGTGGAGGTGATCGCGACGGCGTTCACAAGACCGTCTTTGGTCATTGCGCGGGTAATTTGATCTTGCATAGTTCTATCCTTTCTTCGCTGCAAAAAAGATGCGCAGTTCATCCGCTTCCGGCGCTTCGAGGCGGAGATTTCCGAACCGCCCGATCTGCGTAAATCCGGCGTCCGCGAGCCACTGCGTCAGCTCCTCCGGCGTGTAAGCCCGTTCTACATGCTCTTCAAACGAGCGCTCCCACGTATCATCCTCCAGCCGCTGAAATAGATCCATCCCGTAGCGGCAGAGCCTGTGCCGCCTGTCATACACCGCGCGCCAGACGCAGTAACTGTCCTCCGTCTCGTCGAGAAACACCTGTCCATCCAGGCTTTCGAGCTTCAAGGGCGTGTTGATATCGAACACAAAAAGCCCGCCCGGGCGGAGACTTTCAAACACGCGCCGGAACGCCTTTTGCACGTCCAGCGGCTTCGTCACATAATTGATGCTGTCGAGCGCGCACACGCACGCATCTACCGGCTCCGGGATTCTCAGCCGCTGCATCGGCTGCGCAACAAAAAAGGGCTGGTTTTCCTCCAGCTCCATCGCCTTTTCCGCCGCAACAGTCAGCATGTCCTCCGACCGGTCGACGCCCAGCACCGTGTAGCCGCTTTTGGCCAGCAGCACGGAAAGAGAGCCCGTCCCGCAGGCAAGATCAAGGACGCTCGCAGCCTTGACCCCATAGCGGCGCAGGAGGGCTTTTAAAAAGCGCAGGTATTTTTCATACGGAATATCGCGCGTCAAGCCATCGTAGGATGTGGCCAACGCCTCGTAGCAGCTCACAGCGGCTCCTCCGCGTCTTCCTCAGCCTTGAGCCGCGCAAAAATCTCGCGGTAAGCGCCCGTGCCGTAGTTGAGGCTGCGGTTCACGCGGCTGATGGTCGCGCTCGACGCGCCGGTCTTTTCCAGAATGTCGTTATAAATGAGCCCCTCGTTCAGAAGCTTCGCCACCTCAAAGCGCTGCTCCATCGCCTTGAGCTCGGGAACCGTGCAAAGGTCGGCAAAAAAGTCATAGCACTCCTGCACATTGTCCAGCTTCAAAATGGCCTGGTACAGCGCGCTTCCCGGATCGGACTGTTTGTTTCGGTTATTCAAGTCACAGGACTCCTTTTTCTTCTTAGTTTATCTATTTTAGCATACTAAACCATAAAAGTAAAGTGCTTTTCCGCTTCAAAGCCAAAAAGTGTCCCGCCCTCGCGAACACCGCCGTATAAAAAGCCTCGCAGAGTTTCGCCATCCGCAGATGGCGAAAAAAAATCCATTTTATCCGGCGGCTTTGCCGACCGGAAAAATACATATCACCTCGCAAGTGTGGAATTTTGCGCCTTTGGCGCAAAATTATGCGCGCAGTCGAGGTGCATCCCTTTGCCAGAAAAGCGTTAGCTTTTCTGGCAAGTAAGAATGCGCCCGGAGGCTTCTCCGGGCGCATCGGTTTTAGTCCTTATTGAAAATCTTGAAGATCTCGTCGATATCGTCGATGTCTTCGACGGCTGCGCTCTTGGCCTTTTCGCTGGCCGCGGAGTAGGCGCCGATCTTGGTGGCGGGCTGCTGCGGCTGCTGGTTCTTCTTATCGTCAAAGCCGGTGGCGATGACGGTGACGCGCATCTCGTCTTCGAGATCATCGTCGCACGCGGCGCCGAAGATGATGTTCGCGTCGGGGTTCGCGGCCTCCATGACGATGTTTGCCGCAGTCTCCACGTCGTCGAGTCCGAGCTCGGAGGAGCCCGTGATGTTAATCAGAACACCCGTCGCGCCGTTGATGGACGTTTCGAGCAGCGGGCTCGAGACAGCCGCCATCGCGGCCTGCTCTGCCTTGTCGCGGCCGGAAGCCATACCCACGCCCATGTGCGCGTGACCTGCGTCCTTCATGATGGCCGAAACGTCTGCAAAGTCGAGGTTGATGATCACGTGCTCGGAGTACGCAACCAGCTCGGAGATGGAGCTGACAGCCTGCTTTAACACATCGTCCGCGATGCCGAAGGCGTTGGCAAAGGTGATCTTCTGATCGGTGACAAATTTCAGACGGTCGTTCGGGATGATGATCAGGGAATCGACCTTGTCGGAAAGGTTCGCGATGCCGCCCTCGGCCTGGCGCATACGGTTCGCGCCCTCGAACTTGAAGGGCTTTGTCACAACGCCGACCGTCAGAATGCCCTTGTCGTGCGCCAGCTGCGCGATGATGGGAGCCGCGCCCGTTCCGGTGCCGCCGCCCATACCGGCGGTGATGAAGACCATGTCGGTGTCTTCGAGCACCTGCGCGATAGCGTTTTTGGATTCCTCAGCAGACTTCTGGCCGATCTCGGGCTTGGAGCCCGCGCCCATGCCGCCGGTCAGCTTTTCGCCGATCTG
>CAKUNY010000167.1 GCA_934668605.1 uncultured Oscillospiraceae bacterium
GTGACCTTCTGGTTGAGCTTGTTGGCGTCGTCCTTGATCTTCTGCTTGCGCTGCTCGACGAGCTGGCGCGCCATGCGCTCATCGGCGACGGCGTTAAACTCATCGCCCGGCGCGGGAACCTCGGTCAGACCCGTGATCTCGACCGGGATAGACGGGCCTGCGTCCTTGACCTGGAGCCCCTTGTCGTTCGTCATGACACGCACACGGCCGACGGCAGTGCCCGCGATGATGAGGTCACCCTGATGGAGCGTGCCGTTCTGGACGAGAAGCGTCGCGATGGGGCCTCTGGTCTTGTCGAGCCTTGCTTCGAGCACGCAGCCCTTACCGGCTCTGTTGGGGTTGGCCTTGAGCTCGAGCATTTCGGCGGTCAGAAGCACCGTCTCGAGAAGGTCGTCGATACCGTCGCCGGTCTTTGCGGAAATTTTGCAGACCTCCGTCTCGCCGCCCCAATCGGCGGGGGTCAGACCGTGCTCGGTCAGCTGCGTGAGGATGCGGTCGGGATTTGCCCCGTGCTTATCCATCTTGTTGACGGCCACGATGATGGGAATGTTTGCGGCCTTGGCGTGGTTGATGGCCTCGATCGTCTGCGGCATGATGCCGTCGTCGGCCGCGACCACGAGAATGGCGATATCGGTGCACATTGCGCCGCGCGCGCGCATCTCGGTAAAAGCCGCGTGACCCGGGGTGTCGAGGAAGGTGATAGGCTGATCGTTGACCTTGACGGTATACGCGCCGATGTGCTGGGTGATGCCGCCGGCCTCTCCCGCCGCGACCTTCGCGTGACGGATGTAGTCGAGCAGCGAGGTTTTGCCGTGGTCGACGTGACCCATGACGACGATGACCGGGGGACGGGCGACGAGCTCATCTGCCGTATCCTCGTGATCGTCAAAGAGCTTTTCTTCGATCGTGACCACGACCTCGCGCTCAACCTTGCAGCCAAGCTCGACGGCGACAAATTCCGCCGTATCGTAGTCGATGGTCTGGTTGACAGACGCCATCACGCCGTTTTTGAGTAAGCACTTGATGACCTCCGCCGCTGTCTTCTTCATGCGCGACGCCAGCTCGCCGACGGTGATTTCGTCCGGGATCTTGACGACCAGAGGCGCTTTTTTCGCGATTTCCAGCTGGAGCCTGCGCATCTTCTCCTGCTCCTCGGAGCGGTTCTTGGTGCCGAACTTCTTCGCCTGCTGCTTTTTGTTCTTGTTGCCGATCTTCTGCTTGCCGCTCGTGTAGTTCTGCACGCGCTCGGAGACGAGCGAATCGACGCGGTCGTCGTAGCGGTCGGCGTTGACGGTGACGGCGCTGGTATCGATCACGCGGCGTTCGCGCTTGCGCTCGGGCTGCGGCTGCTTGGCCGGCTGTGCGGCGCTCTGCGCGGGCTGCTGCGGATTCTGCTGGGCAGGCGCGCTCTGCGGGCGCGGCTGACTCTGGTTCTGCTGCGCCTGCGGGCGGTTATTCTGCTGCGGGCGCTGGCTATTATTATTGTTCTGACCCGGACGGTTCGTGTTCGGGCGCAGCTGCGGCTTCTGCGGCTGGGCAGACGGCGCGCTCTGCGGGGCAGACGGCTTTTCCTGCGCGGGCGCCTGCTGCGAAGCCGCCGCTTCCTGCTTCGGCTCTTCCTTCGGCTTGGCCGCCGCAAAGACCTCGGCGATGGAGCCGATCTGGTTCTGCGCGGTGATATAGTCGAAGATCACATTCAGCTGCTCCTCGGTCAGATTCTGCGAGCTGCTCTTGGGCTTATCATAAAACTTTCCAACAATCTCGATGAGGCTCTTGGCGGGCATGCCAAAATCGTCGGCTACCTCTTTGATTTTCTGCTTGATCTCAATACTCATACAGCCACCTCCTGATTACTTTTTACCAAATCTCACGTTTTTCCGGTGCGCCTTCTCTTCCTGGCGGCGCTTATTCACGCGCTCGGTCAGACGGGTCAGCTCCTGCAAAATATCCTCGTGCTGCGCGGCCAATTCCGGAAGCGCCTCCAAAAACGCTTTCGCGAACGGCGCGTCCGTCAGCGCGCACAGCGCGCAGGCATTGCAGCCGAGGCCGTCTCCCAATTCATCCTTCGTAAACGGCACGCAGAGATACGCGGGCTTTCCTCCGCGGCAATACGATCTTGCCCGGCGGAAGGTATGGTCGCCTGCGTCGTGCGCGATGAGAAGCAGCTTCGCCTTTCCGCTGCGGCAGGCAATTCCGCAGGGCTCCTCTCCGATCTCGAGCTTGCGCGCCTTCCGGGCAAGCCCCAGAAGCATCAGCGCCTTGTGCTGCGTCTCATTCATCCTTTTGCGCCTCCATCGTCTGTACCAGTTCGTCCAGAACCTCCGGCGGGATCTGCGTGCTGAAGGCTCGTTCGAGCGCCTTGGCGCGGATCGCCTTTTTCAGGCACTCGGTATTTGGGCAGAGGTACGCGCCGCGTCCGGGGGCTTTGCCCCGAAAATCCAGACTGATTGCGCCCTCCGGGCTTTTGACCACGCGCACCAGCTCCTTTTTCGGCCGCATCTCGCGGCAGCCGACGCACTGGCGCATGGGAATTTTCTTTTGCATCCGGGCTTGTACCTCCTTGCGTGTGAAAAACGTTAGTTTTCCGTCTGTTCTGCGGGCTCAAGCTCCGGCTCGGCCTCCACGGCGGGCTGCTCGGAAGCTTCCTCCTGCTGCGCCTCAAACTCGGCGGCCTGCGAGGCGGGCTTGATGTCGATCTTATAGCCGGTCAGTCTTGCGGCGAGGCGCGCGTTCTGGCCTTCCTTGCCGATGGCAAGCGAAAGCTGATCGTCCGGGACGATGACGCGGCAGGCCTTCTGCGTGCCGGGGAGCACGGTGACGGAAACGACGTCCGCCGGGCTCAGGGCTGCTGCTACAAATTTTGCCGGATCCTCCGACCAGACGATGATGTCCATTTTCTCTCCGTGGAGCTCATCGACGACCGCGCCGACTCTCGCGCCTCTTGTACCGACGCAGGCGCCCACGGGATCGATGTTTTCCTCCGTCGCGCAGACGGCGATCTTCGTGCGCGAGCCTGCCTCGCGGGCGATGGACTTGACTTCGACGAGCCCCGAAGCGATCTCGGGAACCTCGAGCTCAAAGAGCCGCTTGACAAGACCCGGGTGCGTTCTGGAAACGATGACCTGCGGGCCTCTGGTAGACCGGCGAACCTCCACGACGTAAACGCGGATGATATCGCCCTCGCGATAGCTCTCGCCCTTGACCTGCTCGGAGGCGGCCAGCATCGCGTCGGTGCGGTCGTTGGTGTTGCCGCCCAGGCGGATGGTCATATCGCCGGAGTCGGGCGCGATGCGAAGCACCGTACCGGTGAGAATTTCATGCTCCTTCGACGAGAACGTGTCGAAGATCATGCCGCGCTCTGCCTCGCGGATGCCCTGGATAATGACCTGCTTGGCGGTCTGGGCGGCGATGCGGCCGAAGTTCTGCGTGCGCACGTCGACATTCACAAGGTCGCCGAGCTCGGCGTGCTTGTTGATCTTCCGGGCGGCGTCAATCGAAATTTCGGTTGCGGGCGTGAGCACGTCGTCGACGACTTCCTTCTGCACGTACATCTTGAGGTCGCCGTCTTCCACTTCGACGAACACGTTATCGGTATAGCCTTCCTTGTCCTTTTTATACGCCGCGACGAGCGCCTGCGTGATCTTGTCGATCATGTACTGCTGCGGAATGCCGCGCTCTTTTTCGAGCTGGGCAAGCGCCGCGAAAATTTCAGCGTTCATGTTTTCTGTATTCCTCCTTAAAACTCCACATACAGCCGCACCAGCGCGACCTCATTTTTTTCAAAGCGAACGGGGGTATCGCCCACGGTGATCGTCACCGCGCCGTCTTCATAGCCTGTCAGCGTTCCCACGACCTCTTTCTTACCGTCCACAGGCTTATAGAGCTTGACGAGCACGGACGATCCCATAAACTGCTCGAAATCGCCGGGGCGCTTTAAAACGCGCTCGAGTCCTGCCGAGCAGACCTCAAAGCTGTAGCTGTCCGGGATCGGGTCTTTTTCGTCCAGGATCGGGTCGACCGCGCGGGAGATGGCCTCGCAGTCGTTAATGTCAACGCCGCCGGGCTTGTCGATGTACAGCCGCAAGAACCAGTCGGCTCCCTCGCGGACGTATTCCACATCCCACAGCGAGCACCCGTGCGCCTGCACCACGGGCTCCGCGAACTGCCGGACTGTTTCCGTGATCTTCATGCAAAACTCCCTTTCTCAGCAAGAAAGAGTGGGGAAG
>CAKUNY010000168.1 GCA_934668605.1 uncultured Oscillospiraceae bacterium
TATTATCTCTATGCCTATGACGGCGAGAAGTTCCGCCATTTTCGCGTAGACAGAATGGAACACATTACCGTGTATCCGGAGCCAAGAGAGGGCGCGGAGCAGTTCAAGCGCGTAGATTTGAACCACTATCAGTCAGAAGTCTTTCACATGTTCACGGGCGAAGAAATGACCGTGAAACTGTGCTGTGCCGACCATCTGACCGACGTGATTTTAGAGCGCTTCGGTAAAGATACGATGCTCATTCCAGATGGCGAGAAGTATTTCACCGTGTCTGTGCCGGTTCAGATCAGCCAGCCGTTTTATGCGTGGCTGTCCAGCTTCGGCGCGGATATGAAAGTGCTGTTTCCGCAAAAAGTGGTGGATGAAATGCGTGCGTTTATTTCCGACCTACAAGAGATGTATAAAGATGATGGGAAGATGTAAAAACATCTTCCCATTTTGTTTGTAGTTGATGAAAGTTGATAAAAGATGTGCAAAGATGATGCCCTACGCCCGCATCCGGATACTTTCCTGTTTCAAGCTTCTGAGAATGTTCACCTTGTCTACGTCCTTTTTCAAATCACTCGTCAGAATGTTCAAATAGTTCTGCGTGATTGCAAGACTGCTATGTCCGAGTATCTTTTGGAGCGTGACCACCGAACCGCCCATAATTGCCCATTTCTTTGCAAAGGTATGACGGAACCGGTGAACACCTGTCTTTTGCAGTCCCCTTTCGTGGCAATAGTCCCAGATGGCATGATAGCAACTGCTTCGCGTCAACTGCTTTCCGTAGATGGAACAGAACAGCCAGTCATTTTCATTTCCTCCGCGATAGTGCAGATACTCTTGGAGGATTTTGAGAATGTCTTCATTTATGGGGATAATCAACGGCTTGCGGTTCTTTGTCGTGTTGACATAGACCACCGAATTATCAAAATCTACGTCTTTGATTTTGATATTGACCAGACTGTTTTGCCGAACGCCGGTAGAAAGCAGGAAGTTGATAATGACCCAACTGCGATACGTTGTGAAAATGCACTTGTGGACATCCGGCTTCCGCAGGAGCTTGCGCAGTTCTTCATCCGTGTATGTCTCGATCGGCGCTTTGTCCGCTTTTGGTAGCGGAATATCAAACTGTGGGATATACTTCTGTCTCATAAAAAAGCGCATGATGGTTTTCAAGTCCCGGGCGTAGGTTCCCATCGACACCTCATTCAGGTTTTTATCTTCGCGCAGGGCGATATAAAACTCCGTCATCGTCTTTTTGTTCATGGACGAAATGGTCGTATCTGCCGGTATCCTTTTATAGATTTGCTTGATTGACTCCTGATAATGATGAATGGTGCCCTCTCGTAAATTTCTTGCTTTCATGTCCAGAATATACTCCGCAAAACCGTCTGCAAATGTCTTCTCTCCAAGGAAGCACATCCTCATTTTCTTCATCAAAAACCCTCCAAAACGCAAAAAACAGGAAGCACATCTTCTCTTTTTTCTTCGAGAGGACGTGCTTCCTTTTATCATGTTTGCGTTAGGCGGAAATCAGAACATTTCCAGCCCCAAAAACAGGGTTTTATCTTACTTGTTCAGTGCTTCGTCAACCGCGACTGCGACAGCCACCGTTGCGCCGACCATGGGGTTATTGCCCATGCCGAGGAAGCCCATCATTTCCACGTGCGCGGGAACGGAGGACGAGCCTGCGAACTGCGCATCAGAGTGCATACGACCCATCGTGTCGGTCATGCCGTAGGAAGCGGGGCCTGCCGCCATGTTGTCCGGATGCAGCGTACGACCCGTGCCGCCGCCGGAAGCGACGGAGAAGTACTTCTTGCCCAGCTGGACGCACTCTTTCTTGTACGTGCCGGCGACGGGGTGCTGGAAGCGGGTGGGGTTCGTGGAGTTACCGGTGATGGAGACGTCGACGCCTTCCTTGTGCATGATGGCAACGCCCTCGCGGACATCGTCAGCGCCGTAGCAGCGGACGTTCGCGCGCTCGCCCTCGGAGTAGCGGATCTCACGGACGATCTTGAGTTCGCCGGTGTAGTAGTCAAACTGGGTCTGGACGTAGGTGAAGCCGTTGATGCGGGAGATGATCTGCGCCGCGTCCTTGCCAAGACCGTTCAGAATGACGCGCAGCGGGGTCTTACGAGCCTTGTTGGCGTTGCGGACGATGCCGATCGCGCCCTCGGCGGCTGCGAAGGACTCGTGGCCAGCCAGGAAGCAGAAGCACTGCGACTCCTCGGAAAGGAGCATCGCGCCCAGGTTGCCGTGGCCAAGGCCGACCTTGCGGTCATCGGCGACGGAGCCGTCGATGCAGAACGCCTGCAGGCCTTCGCCGATCGCGGTAGCAGCCTCAGCGGCGGTCTTGACACCCTTCTTGATTGCGATTGCAGCGCCTACAGTGTAAGCCCAGCAAGCGTTTTCAAAGCAGATGGGCTGAATGCCCTTGACGATCTCGTACGGATCAAAGCCCTTGGCCTTGCACATCTCGCGGCACTCTTCCACCGAGCCGATGCCATACTGCGCGAGGACGCCGTTGATCTTGTCGATTCTTCTTTCGTAGCTCTCAAACAATGCCATTTTCGTGTCCTCCCTCTCTTAGTCCTTCCGGGGGTCAATATACTTGGCAGCGTTATCCCACTGGCCATAGTGACCCTGCGCCTTCTTCATCGCCTCAGCGGGCTCGATGCCGGCCTTGATAAAGTCCATCATCTTGCCGAAGTTGATGAATTCGTAGCCGATGATCTCGTCGTCCTTGTTGAGCGCGAGCTTCGTGCAATAGCCCTCTGCCATCTCGAGATAGCGCGGACCCTTGGACTTGGTGGCGAACATCGTGCCGACCTGGCTTCTCAGACCCTTGCCGAGGTCTTCCATCGAAGCGCCGACGGCGAGGCCGCCCTCGGAGAACGCGGACTGGCTGCGGCCATAGACGATCTGGAGGAAGAGCTCGCGCATTGCGGTGTTGATCGCGTCGCAGACGAGGTCGGTGTTGAGCGCCTCAAGAATGGTCTTGCCGATGAGGATCTCGGAGGCCATTGCGGCGGAATGGGTCATGCCGGAGCAGCCGATCGTCTCGACCAGAGCTTCTTCGATCACGCCGTCTTTGATGTTGAGCGACAGCTTGCAGGCGCCCTGCTGCGGCGCGCACCAGCCCACACCGTGGGTGAAACCGGAAATGTCCTTGATTTCCTTTGCCTGAACCCATTTGCCCTCCTCGGGAATGGGCGCGGGGCCATGATATGCGCCCTTTGCGACCGGACACATATGCTGTACTTCAGCCGTATAAATCATAAGAGTCTTCCTTTCAGACAATATTTCTCCAAGTGACCGCGAATCCCGCAGTCACCGATCTTACAGTTTGGATTATACCCAAATTTCACAGGAAAGTCAAGAAATCCACACGAAAATCAACCTGTGTTTTCCTGCGCTCTTTCGGTCAAAGTGTCAAAAATCCAGTTTCTTTTCCAGACACACCAGCTTTACGCCCGGAATGCCGTTGAACACGCACCCGACAATGCCCGATTCCCGGAAGCCGAGCTTCGCGTAAAATCGGCGTGCGGCGGCGTTGATGGCGTTCGTGTCCATGCGAAGATAGCGGCAGCCGTGGTCTTTGGCGTACTGCTCATAAAACGAGACGAAGGCCTTTCCGTAGCCATGCCCCGCGATCTGCGGGTCGACCACCAGCGTGTGAAGTACCATGATCTCGTCTTCCGGCGCGTCACCATACAGCCAGTCGCCATCGCGGTATTCCGGCACCTGCTCCTGGTTGATGCGCGCCGTCGCGCAGATGACGCCGCCGTCTTCCAAAACGAACAGATCATCCGCCGCCAGCGCTTTTCTCGCAAAGTCCTCCGTCGGATAGACCCCGCGCACCCAGCCGATCGTTGCCTGCCCGGCCTCTTCTTTTGTCAAAATCCGGTCATAAATCCCCGCAATCGCCGGAATATCTTCCAAAGTGGCTTTTCTGATCGTAAAGTCCATCGTCTTACCTCATTTTTGTAATTCTTTTCAATCTTCCCGATTCTGCGTAGGGGCCGATGCCCACATCGGCCCCTTGGGAAATTGCGAATTCGCCAGAGCTTCCCGTAAAATCGGTTCTCCCTGCCGGGTCGATGTGGGCATCGACCCCTACGAAATAAATCGCAAGTTTTCAAAAAACCGGGCTGCCAAAAGGCAGCTCCCAATAAGAAAACATCGTGAGGAAAGAGAGAACGGTATAGCTTCGGCTGTACCGTTTTCTCATTTT
>CAKUNY010000169.1 GCA_934668605.1 uncultured Oscillospiraceae bacterium
TTGGAGGCACCTGTCCGCCGCAAGGCATTTTTGCTCTGCAAAAATCCTTGCGGGGCGGGCTGCAATGGGGGACGGGGTCCTCATTGCAGAGGATGCAGCCCTCGCGCAAAGAAATTTCCAGAGGAAATTTGCTTTGCGCCGAGTCGGGTCTGCCAAGTTCGTCGTACCCCTCGACTACAGAGTACTCAATAGTACGTAAGCACGCTCAAATGGTAGGTACTCAATACCGGGCAGCCCCGGGGAGCCAGAGGGGTCGAACCCCTCTGTTTTCGGAAGGAGTCCAGAGGAAACCCTTCTCAAGGGTTTCCTTTGGGCAACTTCTTCGCGGCGGCTCGACACGGCGCTTCTTTGCGCAGCTAAGAAGCGTGGGGTCGAATGACCAGGCTGGCAGGCTTCTGCCAGTTAACCCCTGGCGCCTGCGCCACGGACGGCAGGAAGTAAAAAAGCACCCTTGGAAGGCACTGCCAAAAAGAAAGCCCCCGCCGCTGGCTTAGGCGGCAAATAAAAAACACCCTCCACTCATTTTCATGAGCAGAGGGCGAAAACTCGCGGTACCACCTCTGGTCGTCTGCTTCTCGCAAAGCAGACCTTACCGGGTGCCGATTGGCATCCTGCGCGATAACGGGCGCGGCCGACACACCCCTAATCGTTTCCTTTCAGGGGGCAGCTCCGGGAGGTATTTCACGCGCCGCGTCCGTTTCCTCGCACCAACCGGAAACTCTCTGAGAACAAAAGGCGGGCTACTTCTTCCCTTCTTCGCTGTGTCCATATAACGGTAGCATCATACCAGATTTGGCGCGGTTTGTCAATCAGGATTCTCCAAATATTGCGGTGAGCTTTCCATCGGAAACCTCGTAGAGCGCGCAGTGCACGTCCATCATGCCCATGCAGTAAGCGCCCGCAGCATAAATTTTCCCGTTTTCGATGTAAAGATCCGTCAGGTTCTGCATGTTGCTGCTCTCGTCGCGCGAGGCAAGCAGCGTCATATTCGTGTCCCAATCGACGGCCGCCACCTGCGTCGCGCAAGGATAGTACATCGCTGCATAGAGATACGTCGGATATTCGTTTTCCGGGTGCGTCAGGACATAATACGTATCGCCCGACCGGACAAAATCCAGAACCGGCTCCGAACAAACCAGATGGATGTCGTTGCCCTCACGCTCGTAAAGTCCGGCCTCGCCCCAGACATATGTTCCATCGGAGCCGGAAAAGAGCTTCCAGCCCGCCAGATTGTCTGTTTTCACCTTGAAACCGAAGGTAATCGTCAGTTTGTTGTCGCCGGTCAGCGGATTCATGAGCTCTAAGCTTGCTTCCGCCCCTTTGGTTTTCGTAAGCAGCCAATTGCTCCCGGCCGTGCAGACATAGTCATAGTCCTCTTTGCGAAGCGCGAGCTGCGCTTTGAGCCGCGCCAGAATCGCGGCGGCCTCCGCCCGGGTCACGCTGTTTTCGGGTCTGAACGTGCCGTCCGGGTAGCCCATCATGAGCCCCTGATTGGCGCAGACGCGATACCGATCCTCGTCCATCCCCTGCGTATCGGAGAACAGCGTCTTGCGTGCGGGCAGCTCCATGCGCTGCTCGTTCCAGTTGATGGCAAACTGCTCCGCCGCGTCCGCGCGCGCATTGACCCCGCCCCAATCGCGGCAAAAATAGCCGAGCATCCTGGCAATTTCGCCGCGCGGCATTGGCTCATTGTAGCCATACGTGCCGCTCAGAAGATTGTTTGCCTCGCAGACGCGGAAGGCAGGCTCCCACCACGTGCTGCCTGTCTCATTTTTGAGTTCGTCCGGGAAGGCGGTTCTGGCAAGAAGCGAGACAAATTCCGCGCGGGAGACGGTCTTGTCCGGCCGGAAGGTGCCGTCCGGATAGCCGGTGATTTCGTCCGACAAATACGCGATCTGGCCGCTTGCCCAGTGGCTCTCGGGAACGTCCGAATAATCGCCCGCCGAAACCATCACGCTCAGAAGCAGAACGGCTCCGAGGATGAGAAAAAGTCTTCGAAGCTTCATGTCATATGCTCCTTTTTTGTATCCGCTGCCAGCCGCAGAAGCTCTGCCGCGCCGGCAAGCGTTGTTTCCGTGATCATGCTGCCGCCGATGAGCCGGGCAAGCTCCTGCCTGCGCCCCGCGCTATCGAGATGCAGCACGCTCGTATACGTTCTTTCGTGCTCCACGCGCTTTTCCACGGTAAACTCCGCGTCCGCCATCGCGGCGATCTGCGGAAGATGGGTCACGCAGAGCACCTGCCGCCCCTTGGACACTGCCCAGAGCTTGAGGGCGACCTTCTGCGCAGCCCTTCCGCTCACGCCCGCATCGACCTCGTCGAAAATCAGCGTCGGCACGCCGTCCTGCTGCGCGAGCACCTGCTTCATGGCAAGCATGATTCTGGCAAGCTCGCCGCCGGAGGCAACTTTGGAAAGCGGCTTGAGCGCTTCGCCGACATTCGCGGACATCAAAAACCGCACGCTGTCCAAGCCGGTTTCTGCCGGCTCCTGCGGGGTAAATTCGCAGACGAAGCGGATTTTTGGCATGTCGAGCTGCCGCAGCTCCTCGCAAATATCGAGCTCCATTTCCTTTGCGGCCTGCAGGCGTTTTTCGCGGAGAAGCTCTCCCAGACGGACGGCCTCCTTCTGAAGCTCCGCCTGCCGCTTTTTCAGGCTCTCCAACCGGTCGGACGCGAATTCAATTTCGTCCAGCCGCTGCTCGGATGTTTGAAGATACGCCAAAACAGCTTCGACGCTCGCGCCGTATTTGCGCTTGAGCTTGTGAATGGCGTCCAGCCGCTCTTCGATTTGCTCGAGCTCCCCTTCCGAGTAGCTCAGATCGTCCCGCATCGCGCGCAGCTCATCCGCCGCATCCTGGACGCTGTACATGAGATCGGAAATTTTCTGATACAGCGCTTCCATATCGGCGCTGATATTGTTCACACGAGACAGCGCGTGCTCGGCGTTCGACAGAAGTCCCGCCGCTCCATCGGAGCTGTCTCCGCCGTAGAGCGCCTCATCGGCCGCACGCAATGCATCCGAGAGCTTTTCCGCGTTCTGGAGCACCTTGCGCCGGTCTTTCAGCTGCTCTTCCTCGCCGGGCGTTAAGCCTGCCGCGCGGATCTCTTCGATCTGATATTGAAGCGTCTCCACAAGCCGCAGCTTTTCCGACTCGTCCATACTGAGCTTCTGCATCTCCCGCCGGACGGCTTGCAGCGCGTCGAACGCTGCGCGGTAGTCTTCCAGCTCTTTTTCGTCGCGGGCAAACGCATCAAGATACGTCAGGTGATTTTCCTCGTCGAACAGCTGCTGCGAATCGTGCTGGCCGTGGATATTGATGAGCCTTGCGCCAAGCTTTTTGAGCGCCGCCACGCTCACCGGCCTCCCGTTCACGCGGCAGACGTTCCTCCCGTCCGCGTAGATTTCGCGCTGCACCTGCAACTCCTGCGGGTCAAAGTCCACCTGATTGCTGGAAAACCAGTCAGATTCCGGGATATTCGTAAAAATCGCGCTCACAAACGCGCGGCTGGCTCCGGTTCGGATGACGTCCCGATATGTGCGCTCGCCCAGAATGGCCGAGATCGCGTCAATGACGATCGATTTACCGGCTCCGGTTTCGCCGGTCAGAACGTTGAAGCCGCCCTCGAAAAGAATTTCCGCCTGCTCGATGACGGCGATATTTTCAATATGCAGAACGCTCAGCATGGCCGTCTCTCCTTCCGGCAAGGTTATGCGTGGATGGTGACCTGGGTGCGGATTTCCGCGCAGATGTTGGCCGCGGAGGCAGCGTCGCGCAGAATGACCATGCACGTGTCGTCGCCGCCCAGCGTCCCGAGCACCTCGGGAAGGTCTAATTTGTCAAGCGCCGAGCACGCCGCCTGCGCAAGCCCCGGAAGGGTCTTGATGACGATGATGTTCTGCGCGTAGTCTACACTTGTCACGCACTGGCTGAAGATGATATTGAGCTTCGAGGAAAACGCATGCTCCACGGGCTTCGCGCTCGCGCTGTAGCGGTACGTTCCGTTGGGTCCCAGCTCCTTGATGATGCGAAGCTGCTTGATGTCCCGGGAAATGGTGGCCTGCGTGGTGTTGAAGCCGCTTTCCTGCAATTGCTGCAAAAGCTGCTCCTGCGTTTCGATGTCGTTTTCGCGGATCAGCTCGAGAATTTTCTCGTGGCGTTTTGATTTCATGGCGTTACCTCTGCCTGTCGA
>CAKUNY010000170.1 GCA_934668605.1 uncultured Oscillospiraceae bacterium
GTGGCGCGGGGGCTCTTCCTCGCCTGTGAACCACGGCTTCATCGGCGTCATACCGGCGTTGATGAGCAAAATGGATTTGTCGTTCTGCGGAACGAGCGAGAAGCTCGGCAGGCGCAGATGACCCTTCGACTCAAAGAACTTCAGATACATTTCCCGAAGCTCGTTGAGACCGTAAGCTTTGTGTGCCATGATAAACACTCCTTCTATTCTCACTAAATTTTTAACATGGTGTTTGGAGAGATCTCGCGATTTCGCCGTCGGTTTTCGTATTTTGGAGGCTCATTTTGCCGGGCGGACAGAGTCGTCCGCCCCTACGAAATAGAAAAACCCCGCCCCTGAAGATAGGGGCGAGGTTGATCGCGGTACCACCCTAATTGCGAAAGCTTTCGCATCTTAGCTGCTCAGTATCGGGAGCGCCCGCCGGAGTCGTCCTCCGGATGCTCGGAACTGGCTGCAAGACACGCATGGCCGAAGGGCTTGCACCATCCCCTTCTCGCTCTGGCTGCTTCTGTCCTGCTCGGTTCGTCATTGCAAAAACCAATATTGCAGTTATTCTATCACAAACTGCGGCAATGTCAACCGCTAAGTCGCAATTTTACAAAAAATTCTATCTTCCCGACAGCTCCACCGCGTGCCGCACGAAGCTCATCGCGGGAACCTTTTTCGGAAGCTTCGCCTGAAAACGCATCTGCGGTGTGCGGGGTTCAAGAAGCGGCAGGCCGTCCATATCCCGCATCTCGCCCGCCGTCCACGAAAACGGCTTGCAGTCCGGGCCGACCAGCTCGACCTCGTCGCCCTGCGAAAATTTATTGCGCAGGCTCAAGATTGCGTTTCCATCCTCGTCGCAGGATTCCACGACCGCGCAGATCTGCCACTGGCGGATATAGCGCGAGTTTTCGGTGTACTGCCCGGGCTGACCGAAGAAGAAGCCGGTCGAGTAGTGCCGGTGCGAGACGTGCTCGACCTCGTCGCGCCAAAACTTATCAATTTCGCGCCCGGCCAGCACATCATCCAGCACATGCCGGTACGCGCCCGTGACGATTGCAGCATAGTACGCGGATTTCGCCCGGCCTTCAATTTTGAAGCAATCGACGCCCGCATCAACCAACTCTTTCATATGGTCGATCATGCACATATCGCGCGAGTTCATGATGTACGTGCCCTTCTCGTCCTCAAAAACGGGGAAATACTCCCCCGGGCGCTTTTCCTCCATCAGCGCGTACTGATAGCGGCACGGCTGGGCGCACTGGCCGCGGTTGGAGTCCCGGCCGGTCATGTAGTTTGAAAGAAGGCACCTTCCGGAATACGACACGCACATCGCGCCATGGCAGAACGTCTCGAGCTCCAGCTCGGGAGAAACCTTTTCGCGGATCGTGATAATCTCCGGCAGGCTCAGCTCCCGCGCCAGAACGACCCGCTTCGCGCCGAGGTCGAACCAGCTCTGCGCGCAGACATAGTTTGCAATCGACTGCTGGGTCGAAATGTGCCGCTCGCAGTGCGGGGCGTATTTCCCGGCCATCGTAAATGCGCCGAGGTCCGCGAGAATCAGCGCGTCCGCGCCCGCCGCATCCAGCTGCTCAAGCCACGCCGGAAGCGCGGCCGCCTCGTCGTTTCGCGGCATGGTATTCACCGTTACATGCACGCGTACGCCGTGTTCGTGGGCAAATTGGATGGCTTTCGGCAGCTCTTCGGGCGTAAAATTCCCCGTAAACGAGCGCATGCCAAAGCTCGTTCCCGCCAGATACACTGCGTCCGCGCCGTATAGCACGGCCATTTGCAGCTTTTCCATATCGCCCGCCGGGCAGAGAAGCTCCGGTTTACGTGCCATTTGCGTCCCCTCCGTCCGTAGAAGCCTCCCCGTTTGCATCTGCGTCCGCGCTGGCATCGCCGGTTTCCGCGTCCGCCTGTTCATCGGGAGCCGCATCACTCGCGCTGTCGCCCTCCAGGCTTGCCAGGAAGTCCTGATGCTCATAGTAGGTCTTCGAGAACTTGTGCACGCCGTCGCTTCCCAGCGCGTAGAAGTAGTAATCCGTATCCGCCGGATACAAAGCCGCGCGGATGGAATTGATGCCGGGGTTCGCGATGGGTCCTGCGGGAAGGCCCGCGTTCGTGTAGGTGTTATAGGGGCTGATGATCGCCTTGTCGGCGTTCGAGAGCACCTCCTTGCGCTCATCCAGCGCGTACTGAATCGTCGCGTCGATCTGCAGGCACGGATAGAGCTTGCTGCAAAGACGGTTGTAGATGACGGAGGCAATCGACGCGCTCTCGGACGTTTTTGCCGTCTCCTTTTCGACCAGCGACGCGACGATGATCACATCGTGGAACGAGAGCTTCGCGCTTTCGATTTCCTGCTCGGTAAAATTGTTTGCCCGCATCTGCGCAGCCAATCTGTCGTTCAGCTCGTCCACGGCGGCATACATGTCATCCGTAATCTTGCTTTCAAAGTTCCGCAGGAACTTGCCGAGGACGTTTTCCGGTTTGTCGTTCAGATAGAACTGATACGTATCCGGGAACAGGTAGCCCTCGAGGCGGTTCTTGTCGCCGTAGGGAAGGTCCTGCAGGAAACTGTAGTCAAACTCGTAGCTTGCCGCCGCCTGCTCGAGCTCAGAAACCGTCGAAACGCCGGCCTCTTCGAGAAGCGCAAAGATGTCCTCGCACTCGTAGCCCTCGGGAATCGTGACCTCGGTCGTCGCGCGCAGGCCCGTGCTCGGGGTCATGCCGTTGACAAGCGCGTGATAGTCATAGAGATGGTTGAGCTCATACGTGCCGGGCTGGATCTTCCGCTCGGCATGGGAATAGAGACAGTAGAACCGGAACAGCCACTCGTACTCGATGAGGCCCTTTTCTTTGAGCTCCCGGCTCACGTCCGCAACCGTCGCGTTTTCGGGGACGGTGATGGTGATTTCTTCGTCAGGCTTTGTAAGCGCCAGCACGTCATCTGCCAGCCGCCAGCCGACAACCGCCAGCAAAACGGACGCTGCCAGCACGCAGCACACGTATAAAAGTACCTTGATCCCGGGCGCCAGACGCGGCCTTTGCGCTTCGTCGTCCCCGGCCGGCTCTTCGTCCGCATCTAAGCTCAGATCGGCATATTCCTCCGGAAGCTTCGGCTCGAAGGGCTCTTGCTGCTTCGGCTCTTCCGGGTTCTCCGCGCCATCGTCCAGCGACACCTCGCCCGCCTCCGGCGCGCCCTCCTGCGGCAGCTCTTCCGCCGCTTCCTCTGCGTCGGGCAGACGCGACGTGCCCATCATCTCGTCGATGCGGGCAATTTCTTCCTTGGTGGATGCAATCAGCTCATCGATGGACATCGACGAAAAGTCAAACTGTTCGTCCTCCGGCTGGTTGACGTTTTTTTCTTCGTGGTCGGACATACGTTCCTCCCTTTGTTATCTGTGATAGACAATCGCATCTGCGATTTCCTTTGCCTTTTCTTCGCCCCGGAGCGCGCTTAAAAGCGCCAGACCGAAATCGAGCGCCGCGCCCGCGGCTCTGCCGGTAATCACTTTCCCGTCGCGCGCCACATCCTGCGGCATACACTTTGCGCTTCCCATCTGCGCCTCGCAGCCGGGATAGCACGTGGCGGTCTTGCCATCCGTAATATGGAGCGCGGCCAGAATGGTCGGCCCCGCGCAGATGGCAGCGACATGTTTTCCATCGTCATACGCCTTTTGCACAGCGTCCATGGCCGCCTTACAGCCGAGAATCGACCGCACGCCGCCGAGCCCTCCGGGCAGAACGACCATCTCAGCGTTTGCAAAGTCCGCTTCCTCCACGGTGCAGTCGGCCTTGACGGTAATACCGTGCCCCGCTTCGATCATCGTGCCGCCGATGCCCGCAAGCTGAACCTCCACACCGCCCCGGCGCAGAATGTCGCACGGCGCGATGGCTTCGACCGGCTCAAAGCCGGAACCCAAAATCATAACAACCATTTTTATTCCTCCAGACAGGCCGCAATGTGCCGGTAAATTTCTTCGTGAATGTCCTCAATCGAGCGGAGACGACCGTCCTTGACGCAGGAAATGAGCGTCCAGCCATAGTGCTTTGCCGCCTGACGCGCCGTCTCGCGGCACCGGGCAAGGTACTGCTCGGCGTGCTCGTGAATGTCCGCGTCGCCAACGCCCTGCGTATCGCGCTTTTCCCGCAGCAGATGCGCAAGCTCGGTCGGCATGTCGAGGCAGAG
>CAKUNY010000171.1 GCA_934668605.1 uncultured Oscillospiraceae bacterium
CCGGGCAGCAGCGTCTGGAGCATCGACAGGCTCAGAGACTGCTTGAGCGTACAGATCATGATGAGGTACGCGATGTGGACGCGGTAGTATTTTTTCTTGCGCGGCTCGGGGAGCATTTTCGTGCGGACATAGTTGTTGATGGCGGCGGATGTGATGGTCTGCGACTGCTTGAGCTCCGGCGGAAGATAGCTCAGATACTGCTTTAACAGCTGCACCACCTGCTCCATGTACAGCCCAAAGTCCGGGATCTCCTCCCACGCGGGGAGGCTGTAATGTTCGAGATATTTTTCCCACCGGCGGAGCTTGCCCGCGATGAGATCATTATCATATGCCATAAACCTTACACACACCTTTCGCGCCTATTATAGCAACATGGCGCTATAAATGCAAGTAATACCAAACATTCATATCGGTTGACATGGAGATATAAATGTGGTAATCTGATATCGAATATTACATAGAAAGAAGCGATGTTATGTTTCGCATTGTGACCGATACATCCTCCAATCTGCCGACCGCATATTTGCAGGCAGAACATATCACTGTCATTCCGTTCACCTTCCATACACAGTCCGGCGAGCAGTCGTGCATGGACACGGCGGCGTTCGACGCGAAGGCGTTCTATGCCGCGATGCGAAACGGGGAGAAGGTGACGACCTCGCAGATCCCGCCCCAGCGCTTTGTAGACTACATCCGCCCGATGTTAGAGGCCGGGGAGGACGTTCTGTTTGTGAGCATGTCCTCCGGCATCAGCGGCTCATACGCCTCGAGCAAAATTGCCGCGAACCAGCTATCGGAAGAATTCCCGGAGCGAAAGATTCTGACGGTCGACACGTACTCTGCGTCTCTGGCCGAGGGCATTGCCGTCATGCGCGCGGTCGAGTGCCGCGAAAAGGGCATGTCGATCGACGAAACCTATACGCTCCTGCGCGCCCTGCGGCACCGCATCGCGCAGATTTTCACCGTGGGCGACCTGCGCTATCTCAAGAGAACCGGGCGCCTTTCCAATCTGGAAGCCGCCGTCGGGACGGTCTTACAGATCAAGCCGCTTTTAAAGGGCGACCCCGAGGGCAAGATCGTCTGCTTTGCGAAGGTGCGCGGCCGGCAGCGCGCAATCGAGGAGATGGCCAAGCGCTATGAGGCGCTCGTCGTCGAGCCCGAGACGCAGACGGTCTGCATCTCGCACGCCGACTGCGAGCCGGACGCGCAGATTCTGGCGAACCTTCTTCGCCGGAGCGCAAAGCCGCCGAAGGAAATTCTGACGGTCGATTACGAGCCGGTCACGGGCTCCCACGTCGGCCCCGGCGCGCTGGCGCTGTTTTTCCTGTCGGACGACAACGTCAGAAACATCTGAATAAAAGCCAATGCCGCGGAGGAACGTTCCTCCGCGGTATTTTTGCGTCTGGGGCTTGACAGATGGGGCGTCACGCTGTAAGTTATACAAGTATGAAAATTTCCGGAACAAAGACCCGGAGGGGGGACACTATGGCTGGAGGAAAGCACCTGCTGGGAAAGCCCAGAGGCAAGCACATTTTCGGCACGGCAAAGGTCGGCGAAAAAGGGCAGATCGTCATTCCCAAGGAGGCAAGGACGCTCTTCGGCGTGCAGCCGGGAGACACGCTTTTGATTCTGGGCGATGAGCAGACGGGCATTATCGTGACAAAGCCCGAGGTCATCGAGGACGCGGCGATGAAAATTTTTGAAGAGATGGAGCACAAACCACAATGAAGGAACTCGAAACGATGTATGAAGACCTCGGCGTGAGCCGGGCAGTCTATGAATTTGGCGAAAACGTTTTAGAAGACTTAAAGCCGCGCTTTGCCGAGATCGACCGGAACGCGGAATACAATCAGGCGAAGGTGCTGCATGCGATGCAGGAAAACCGGGTCGACGCGACGTGCTTTGCCGCGACGACGGGCTACGGCTACGACGATCTGGGGCGTGATAAATTAGAGAAGGTCTACGCCGCGACATTTCACACCGAGGCTGCGCTCGTTCGCCCGCAGATCACCTGCGGCACGCACGCCTTAGCCGTCGCGCTGTCGGCAAATCTTCTTCCGGGAGACGAGCTGCTGAGCCCCGTGGGCGCGCCCTACGACACGCTCGAGGAGGTCATCGGCATCCGCGAGTCTAAGTGCTCGCTCAAGGAGTACGGCGTGAGCTACCGGCAGGTCGATCTGCTGGCGGACGGAAGCTTTGACTATGACGGCATCCGCGCGGCAATCACGGAAAAGACGAAGCTCATCACCATCCAGCGCTCGAAGGGCTACGCGACAAGACCGTCGTTCTCCGTGCAGAAAATCGGTGAGCTCATCGCGTTCTGCAAGTCCGTCAAGCCGGGTGTTGTCTGCATGGTCGATAACTGCTACGGCGAGTTTGTTGAAAGAATCGAGCCGTCCGATCTTGGGGCGGACATGATCGTCGGCAGCCTGATCAAAAACCCGGGCGGAGGTCTCGCTCCCATCGGCGGGTATATCTGCGGCACGAAAGAATGTGTCGAGCGCTGCTCGTACCGGCTTTCGGCGCCCGGACTCGGGCAGGAGGTCGGCGCGAATCTCGGCCTTCTTCCAAGCCTCTATCAGGGCTTCTTCCTGGCTCCCACGGTCGTCTCCGGCGCGCTCAAGGGCGCGATTTTCGCGGCGAACGTGTATGAGCGGCTTGGCTTCCGCGTCGTTCCGAACGGCACGGAGTCGCGGCACGATATCATTCAGGCCGTCGAGCTCGGAAGCGCGGAGCGGATGCTGGCGTTCTGCAAGGGCATTCAGGCGGCGGCTCCGGTCGACAGCTATGTAACGCCCGTTCCCTGGGCAATGCCGGGGTATGACTCCGAGGTCGTCATGGCCGCGGGCGCGTTCGTACAGGGCTCTTCCATCGAGCTTTCCGCCGACGGCCCCATTCGCCCGCCGTACGCGGTGTATTTCCAAGGGGGGCTGACGTGGTATCATGCAAAGCTCGGGATTTTAATGAGCCTGCAAAAATTGGTGGAGCAGGGACTGGTGTCCCTGTAAACCCTTAGCCACGGCAAAAAGAAACAAATTACATATTTAGAAAAAATTCAGGAGAAAAAACATATGTGGTTCTGGCTCGCAATCATTGCCCTCCTCTGCTGGAGCGGCTCGGATCTTTTTTCGAAAATCGGCTGCCGCGACGCATCCGACAAAAACGCGCAGTATAAAATGGTCGTCGCAGTCGGCGTCGTGATGGGACTGCACGCGGCGTATGAGATCTTCATCGGCGGCACGGTCGTGACGTGGAACGTGATCTGGACATACCTGCCGGTGTCGCTTCTTTACATCTCGTCGATGACGCTCGGCTATGTGGGGCTGCGGTACATCGAGCTCTCGATTTCCTCTCCGATCTGCAACTCCTCGGGCGCGCTGGTGGCGGTTTTGTGCCTTCTTACGGGAACGCTCGACGAGTCGATTCAGGGCGGGATGCGTCTGGCGGTCATTGGCGCGGTGGCGCTCGTCTGCATCGGCGTCATTGGCCTCGGCGTTGTCGAGTCGCGCGAGGACGACGAGCTGCGCCGGGCGCGGCAGGAGGCGTCTAACTACCGGTACGCCAAGTCGTGGCTCGCCATCTGCTTGCCGGTTGCGTACTGCCTGCTCGACGCGGCGGGGACGTTCGCGGATTCGCTGGTTCTGGAGACGCTCGACGAGGACGCGGCGAACGCGGCGTATGAGCTGACGTTCCTGTTTGCGGCGGTCTGCTGCTTTATTTACGTGAAATTCGTCAAAAAGGACAAGTTTATCCCCAAGATGGAAGCGCCCAAATATATTGGTGCGGCGTTTGAGACGGCGGGACAGTTCGCGTATATTTACGCCATCGGCGATCAGGCGCACGTGGCCTTAGCCGCACCCATTATCTCGGCCTACTGCGTTGCGTCCGTTGTCTGGAGCCGGATTTTCCTCAAGGAAAAGCTCTCGTGGAAGCACTACGCGATGATTGCACTGGTCGTGATCGGCATTGTGATGCTCGGCGTTTTCGACATCTGAGACCGAATTCTGACAGTTTATACAAAACGAACAAACCGCTGGTAAGAACCAGCGGTTTCTTCATGCAATATTGCTTCTTTACATTACCTCGTTAGTATGGTAAAGTATCACCATGATAAACAAACAGTTCGCCAGAACAAAACGAA
>CAKUNY010000172.1 GCA_934668605.1 uncultured Oscillospiraceae bacterium
AGGCTTCGGGAGAAACTCCCGGAGCCTGCTTCTTGGGGAGGATTATCTTAATGAGATTACGGTAAAACCGGAGGGTTTTGATGTTTTATGCTTCCTGCGGCTTTTCAAACTCCGCCGCGACCTGCTCGAGAAGCTCGCGAATGGGAAGATGCTGCGGACAGACCTCTTCGCACGCGCCGCACTTGACGCAGTCGGAGGCTTTGCCGCCGTGGAGCGCATGGACATTGTAATAGAACGCTGCGTTCCAGCCCGGGGTAACCTTCTTTGCGTTCAGCGTCGCAAAGTAATCCGGGATCGGGATCTGCTGCTGACATCCGTCCGTGCAGTACCGGCACGCGGTACACGGAATCAGATGCATGCTGTGGAAAATTTCCTGTACCTTCGCGATAGCGGCCAGCTCTGTTTCATTGAGAGGCCTAAAATCCTGCATGTAGCTGATGTTGTCCTGCATCTGCTCGAGCGTGCTCATGCCGGAGAGCACCATCAGAATCCCGGAAAGGCCGGCCGCGAAACGAATCGCGTAGCTTGCGACGCTGCCGCCGTGGAGGTCTTCCAAGACCTTCTTTGCTGATTCCGGGAGATTGACAAGGTTTCCGCCCTTGACGGGTTCCATGACGATGACGGGCTTGCCGTGCTTGCGGCAGACCTCGTAGCACTTGCGGCTCTGGACGGCAGGGTCGTCAAAGTCGGCGTAGTTGAGCTGAATCTGCACGACCTCGATCTGCGGGTACTCGGTCAGGATCTGTTCGAGAACCTCCGCCCGGTCGTGGAACGAAATGCCGAAGTGGCGGATCTTGCCCTCTTTTTTGAGCTCCAGCACCGTCTCATATGCGCGGCGCTCCTTGAAATACTTGAAAATTTCGGCATTCTGCGCGTGCATCAGATAGAAGTCGAAGTAGTCCACGCCGCAGATTTCCAGCTGGCTCTCAAAAAATGGCCGGATGTCCTCCTGCTTTTTAAAATACGCCATCGTCAGCTTGTCTGTCAGAACGTAGGCCTCGCGCGGATAACGGCTCGACAGGCAGGACTTGATGGCCTCCTCGCTTTTGCCCTGCAAATAGCCGTGGGCCGTGTCAAAATAGTTAAAGCCCGCGTCCAGAAATGCGTCGACCATCTGGCAGGTCTGCTCCAGATCGACCTCTTCTCCCAGCATGGGAAGGCGCATATAGCCAAAGCCGAAGTTTCTCTTGATTCTGTCCATTCGTATATACTCCTTTCAGGTTTATGATTTCATAATGTCACCGGGCGAGGTAGCTTTCGCAGACGCGCTGCGCGTCACGCGCCGTTTTCTCCTCGTCGATGGCCGCCAGATGTCCGTCTCTGACCGTGATTCTTCCGTTTACGACCGTGTAGTCGACCGCGCCGCGTACACCGACGGTTGCCAGCACCGACTTAGGGTCGAAGCAAGCGCCGACCAGTTCGAGTCTTCCGCTGTCGATCAAAAACAGATCGCAGCACTTTCCAACTGCGAGCGCGCCGATGTCGTCTCGTCCGAGAAGCCGCGCGCTGCCGCGGGTCGCCATTTTGAGGATATCATATCCGGAGGGGGCTTCGCGGCTGGAATTGAGCCGATGCAGCAAGAATGCCACGCGCAGCTCCTCCATGAGGCTCGAGCCGTCGTTGGACGCGGAGCCATCAACACCGAGGCCGACCGGCACGCCGAGCTTGAGCATTTCCGGGATGCGCGCAATGCCGGACGCGAGCTTCATGTTGGAGATCGGGCAGTGGCACACGCCGGTGCCGGTCTGCGCGAGAAGCTTCAGCTCGTCGTCATTGAAATGAATCCCGTGCGCGTACCAGACATCCGAACCCACCCAGCCGAGCGTTTCCATAAATGCAAGCGGCCGCATGCCCTCGCGCTCTAACATATAGTTCTCCTCGTCCTTCGTCTCGCACAGGTGCGTATGCAGCCGCACATGGTACTGCCGCGCGAGGATCGCGCTCTGCCGGAGAAGCTCCGCCGAAACGGAGAACGGAGAGCACGGCGCGAGCGCCACCTGCCGCATGGAGCCAAACGACGCGTCGTGATACGTTTCAATCAGGCGCGCGGAGTCCTTCATAATCTCGTCCACCGTCTGCACCACGGAATCGGGCGGCAGGCCACCGTCTTTCACGGACAAATCCATCGAGCCGCGCGAGCAGTGCATGCGGATGCCAAGCTCCGCTGCTGCCGCAAACTGCGTGCCGATGAGGTCGCCGGAGCCCGCCGGGAAAACATAGTGGTGGTCGAAGCAGGTCGTACAGCCATGCCTCAATAGCTCTCCCATGCCGGTGAGGCTCGACAGACGAATGACGCTTTCATCTAAGTTCTTCCAGATCTCATAGAGCGTCTTGAGCCAGTCGAACAGCTCCATGTTCTGCACCTGCGGCAGATTGCGGGAAAACTGCTGATAAAGATGATGGTGCGTGTTGATCAGCCCCGGATAGCAGAGCATGCCGGCTGCGTCGATGGTTTCCTCGGCGGCTTTCGGAAGATTCCGCCCGATGGCGCGAATGACGCCGTCTTCCGCGTAGAGATCGACGTTTTCATACACGCGGTCTTCGTCGTCACACGAGACGAGGCGTGAAATATTTCGGATGAGAAGTGTTTTCATGATATTGTCCCCTGTTGTGTTAAAATCGGCGGCGCGCTTTTGTCTGGAATCGATACATCCATTATACCGGATACAGAGATAATTGCAAGCGCGCAAAATGCTTACGGCCGAACATGAGACTGCCGCCGCACTGCCGCGCGGAAGATTCGGATGGTCGAACCCCGCAGGGGCTCTCGCGACCCTCGGCGCAGCCATAAAAAATACCGCCTCATGGGCGGCATTTTTTATGGTGGAGCTGAGGGGAATCGAACCCCTGTCCGAAAACAACTTGACAGGACTTTCTTCGGGCACAGTTTGTTATTTCCATTCCCTCACCGAAGCGGGAACAAACACCCTCATCGGCCTGGTAGAGTCATTATGCATGGGCGAGTCAACTCTTTCCCGCCGCACGGTCACCACTCAGATCACACCCTAGCCCGGCTCGTGGTCCTTCCGGGGAGGATGGGCGCCTAATTAGGCAGCCAGAGCAACAGTATTGTTGTCAGTTAATTTTAAAAAAATTGCCCGGTTTAAGGAGGTCAGACACCTCCGCCCGCTTATCCTGCCTCACTGCCCCCGTCGAAACCAGTGCAGCCCCGTGTGCGGCGCGGGTCTCCCCACGCCGGGAAAAGCTTTTTTGATATTAAAATCTTCCGTACGGGTCGCGGAGCTTATCGGGCTCGGGATATTCCTCACCCTTTGTGTCAACGCGGATCGAAGCGATTTTCTGCTCACTCATCGGGCGGTCATTGCCGTCGGTCTTCACAGCCGCGATCTTATCGACCACGTCCATGCCTTCAAGCACCTTGCCGAACGCCGCGTACTGCCCGTCTAGGAACTCGCCGTCTTCGTGCATGATGAAGAACTGGCTGCCTGCGGAGTTGGGCGACTGCGCACGCGCCATCGACAGAACGCCGCGCTTGTGGCTTAAATTATTCTTCACGCCATTGAGCTTGAACTCGCCCTTGATGCAGTAGCCGGGGCCGCCCATGCCGGTTCCCTGCGGGCAGCCGCCCTGGATCATGAAGCCGGAGATCACGCGGTGAAAAATCAGGCCGTCGTAAAAGCCCTTATTGGCAAGACTGATAAAATTGCGCACCGACTGCGGCGCTTTTTCGGGGTAGAGCTCGGCGACGATCTTGCCGCCGTCTTCCATTGTGAGCGTCATAATGGGATTTTCCATGCTTATCTTCCTTTCATTGCGCGGTCGATCTGGCGCTTGGCGTCCTTCTTTGCCGCGTCGTCGCGTTTATCATAGAGCTTTTTGCCCTTGGCAAGCGCGATTTCCACCTTCACCAGGGAACCCTTGAAGTAGACGGAAATCGGGATCAGCGCGTAGCCGTCCTGCTTGACCTTGCCGAACAGGCGCGCGATCTCCCGCTTGTGCATCAGGAGCCTGCGCGAGCGCAGGGGGTCTTTGTTGAAAATATTGCCCTGCTCATAGGGCGCGATGTGCATCTGGCGGATGAAAAGCTCGCCGTCTTTGATCTGGCACCACGCCTC
>CAKUNY010000173.1 GCA_934668605.1 uncultured Oscillospiraceae bacterium
CGTGATCTTCGCCCAGAGCTTGGACTGTAATTGTTTCATCTGGAATCAGCCTCCATTTTGTAGCCCTTGCCCCAGACGACCTTCAGATACCGGGGCTCGGCGGGGTTATATTCGATTTTTTCCCGGATGTGACGGATGTGAACGGCAAGCGCATTGTCTGCGTTGAGCGGCAGATCATCCCAGACGCGGCGATAAATTTCGCTCGGGGAGAAGACCTTCCCGGGGTTCTGCATCAGAAAGCGCAGAATATCATATTCCTTAGGCGTGAGGTTCACGGCCTCGCCGTCTAAGCGCACGCTCTTCGCGTCGTCGTCCAATTCAATGCCGCCGATGTGAAGCACGTTCGAGCGAACCGCGCCGCCGCCCAGCTGCAAATACCGGCGCAGCTGCGATTTCACGCGCGCCATGACCTCGATGGGGTTAAAGGGCTTTGTCACATAGTCGTCCGCTCCGGCGGTGAGGCCGAGGATTTTGTCGTTGTCCTCGGATTTTGCCGTGAGGAGGATGACAGGGACGTTTGAAAACTCGCGCAGGCGCTGCATGGTATGAAGACCGTCGAGCCCCGGCATCATGATGTCGAGCAGCACGAGGTGGATCTGCTCGTGGCGTAAGGTCTCGAGCGCCTGCAGACCGTTTGATGCGCCGAAGACCTGATAGCCCTCGGCCTGCAAATAGATCGTAAGCGCCGAGACGATGTCCTTTTCATCGTCACACACTAAAATATTGTACATTGGGTAGTTCTCCTTGCTTTCACTTGTCTTTATGATACCGGAAATGCGCTTAAGAAACAATGCGGAAAAATCTTAAGATTTCATGAAGACGGCGCGCGCTTGACAAATGCGGAAGGAATCTGCAAAATAGGGGTAAGCTTTTTGAGGAAGGAGCATGTGTTATGAAGGTATTGTTGGTCAACGGCAGCCCGCACAAAAACGGCAGCACGAACCGGGCGTTGCAGGAGGTTGAAAAGACCTTGCAGGCCTCCGGCGTAGAGACGGAGATTTTTTGGATCGGAAACGAGCCCATCGGCGGCTGCATCGGCTGCGGCGGGTGCGGGAAAACCGGCGCGTGCGTGTTTGGGGGCGTGGTCGCGGAATTTACCGAGAAGGCGAAGGCGGCGGACGGCTTTGTCTTCGGAAGCCCCGTCCACTATGCGGCGGCCTCGGGCAATATGACGTCTTTTCTGGACCGGGTATTTTATTCGGCCGATGCGGAGACCTTCCGCTTCAAGCCCGCGGCAGTCGTCACGGCGGCAAGACGCGGCGGCAATTCGGCGGCCTATGAGCAGCTTTTAAAATATCCCGGCATTTCGCACATGCCGATCGTCTCGAGCCAGTACTGGAACATGGTGCACGGCGCGAACGCGCAGGATGTGGAGCAGGATTTAGAAGGTCTTCAGACCATGCGCGCGCTGGGGCGCAACATGGCGTGGTTCCTTTCGTGCATCCAGGCCGGAAAGGACGCGGGCGTGAATCCGCCTGCCGTCGAGCCCTTCCAGCGCACAAATTTCATTCGCTAACAATCGCATACCGTATACCGGCAGGCAGGCGCTTGCCGGTATATTTCTATGCAGAACTGGAAATTTATACGCATATACCGTAAAATATACGTAATATCTTCAAATATATGCAAAACATCCGGAAAAACGGCATGCGATTTGTGCAGGTTGCGTATTGCATTTTTATGCAAAAAGATATAATATTTATCCATAAATTATGACACACGGAGGCAACACCATGAAAAAGGAAGACATCAAGAAAATCGTTCTCGCTTACTCGGGCGGTCTGGATACGTCGGTTATCATTCCCTGGCTGAAGGAGAACTACAATAACCCCGAGATCATCGCCGTTGCCGCCGACGTGGGGCAGGGCGACGAGCTCGACGGCCTCGAGGAAAAGGCCATCAAGACCGGCGCAAGCAAGCTCATTGTCGCCGACCTCACGGATGAAATGTGCGACGATATCATCGTGCCGTCCATCATGATGGGCGCAAAGTATGAAAAGTATCTGCTCGGCACGGCGTTCGCAAGACCCATCATCGCCAAGAAGCTGGCAGAGATCGCGCTGGCAGAAGGCGCGGACGCCATTGCGCACGGCTGCACCGGCAAGGGGAACGATCAGGTTCGCTTTGAGCTCGGCATTCAGTATTTTGCCCCCGGCATGACGATCATCGCGCCGTGGAGAGAGTGGGAGATCAAGTCCAGAGACGAGGAGATCGACTACGCCGAGGCGCACCATGTGCCGCTGAAAATCTCGAGAGAGACGAACTACTCCAAGGATAAGAACCTCTGGCACCTGAGCCATGAGGGTCTTGACCTCGAAGACCCGGCGAACGAGCCGAACCTCGATAAGGACAAGTTCCTCGAGATGAGCGTCTCGCCCTATAAGGCGCCCGATGCGGCAACTGAGGTTTCCGTCGACTTTGAAGCGGGCGTGCCCGTAGCCGTGAACGGCGAAAAGATGAAGGTCTCCAAGATCATCGCGAAGCTCAACGAGCTCGGCGGCGCGAACGGCATCGGCATTCTTGACATCGTCGAGAACCGGCTCATCGGCATGAAGGACCACGGCATCTACGAGACCCCGGGCGGCACGATCCTCTATTTTGCGCACGAGCAGCTCGAAATGCTGACGCTCGACAAGGAGACGGCGCACATGAAGTCGAAGCTCGCTGTCGACTATGCAGACCTTATTTATAACGGCAAGTGGTTCAGCCCGCTCGCCGAAGCGCTCACCGCCTTTGCCAAGAAGGCCAACGAGAACTGCACCGGCACCGTCAAGCTCAAGCTCTACAAGGGCAACATGATCAACGCCGGCATCACCTCGCCCAACTCCCTGTATTCCGAGAACCTCGTCACCTTCGGCGAGAGCGACTTCGATCAGGCGCAGGCCGCGGGCTTCATCAACATCTGGGGACTTCCCACGAAGGTTCAGTCTTTGCTGAAATCCGGTAAGCTGTAAGATCACAAACAAATCCAACAAAGGCCTGTCCGCGCGGGCAGGCCTTTTGATTATGAGGTACGAAACATGAAACTTTGGGCAGGACGCTTTCAGAAACCGACCGACGCGCTCGTGAGCGACTTCAACGCCTCCATCTCCTTTGACCAGCGGCTCTACAAGCAGGACATCGCGGGCTCCAGGGCGCACGCGCAGATGCTGTCCGACTGCGGCATTCTCACGAAAGAGGATAACGAGAAGATCCAGGCGGGGCTAGATGGCATTCTGGCGGACGTTGAGGCGGGAACGATCGAATTTTCGGCGGACAACGAAGATATCCACATGAACATCGAGACGCTTCTGACCGAGCGGATCGGAGACGCGGGAAAGCGCCTGCATACGGCAAGAAGCCGGAACGATCAGGTCGCGCTCGATTTCCGGCTCTACCTCCGGGATGAAATTTCTACGGTCGTGGAATCACTTTTGCAGCTGGAATCGGTTCTCTGCAAGAAGGCGAAGGCGCATCAGAAGACCATCATGCCCGGCTACACGCACTTGCAGCGGGCGCAGCCGATCACGTTCGCGCAGCATCTTCTTGCCTACGCGAGTATGTTCACACGCGACATTACAAGGCTTGAGGACTGCCAGACCCGCATGAATGAGTGCCCCCTCGGCTCCGGCGCGCTTGCAGGGACGACGTATCCCATCGACCGCTTCCAGACCGCCGAAGCGCTCGGCTTTTCCGCCCCGATGAAAAACTCCCTGGACGGCGTATCCGACCGGGACTATGCGCTGGAATTTTTGTCGGCTGCGTCCATTCTCATGATGCACCTGAGCCGGTTCAGCGAGGAGATCATCGCCTGGTGCAGCTGGGAGTTTAAATTCGTGGAGCTCGACGACGCATACGCCACGGGCTCTTCCATCATGCCGCAGAAGAAAAATCCGGATGTGGCGGAGCTCGTCCGGGGCAAGACGGGCAGAGTTTACGGCGATCTGATGAGCCTTCTTACCGTCATGAAGAGCCTGCCGCTTGCCTACAACAAAGATATGCAGGAGGACAAGGAGCCGGTTTTCGATACGCTCGATACGCTCCATCAGTGCATCCC
>CAKUNY010000174.1 GCA_934668605.1 uncultured Oscillospiraceae bacterium
ATGATGCACGGCGAGTACGGCGTGGAGGATGTGTGCCTTTCGACGCTGGCGCTCGTCGATACCACAGGCGTGCGCGGCAAGATCATGAACCATCTGACGGACGAAGAGGTTTCGAAGCTGCAAAACAGCGCGAACAAGCTCAAGGAAGTCATCAGCCAGATCACGTACTGAGGAGGCGCTTGCATGGACTACCGCATTGAACACGATTCCATGGGCGAGGTCAAGGTCCCGGCGGACAAATACTGGGGCGCACAGACCGAGCGCAGCCACGAAAACTTCCCCATCGGTGTAGGTCTTGAGACTATGCCGCGTGAAATTACCAGAGCCTTTGGCGTCTTGAAGCTGGCCGCAGCCAGAGCCAACCACGCGCTAAAGCCTGAAAAAATGACAGACGAAAAGCTGGCAGCCATTGAGCAGGCGGCGACCGAGGTCATGGAGGGAAAGCTTTTTGCGCATTTTCCGCTCGTCGTCTGGCAGACCGGCTCCGGCACGCAGTCGAACATGAACGCCAACGAAGTCATCGCCAACCGCGGCAACGAAATCGCAGGCAAAAAGCTTCTGCACCCGAACGACGATATCAACATGTCCCAGTCGTCCAACGACACGTTCCCGACCGCGATGCACATTGCGGCGGTGGAAGCCATCGAAGAGCAGGTTCTGCCTGCCGTCGACAAGCTGACAGCGACGCTTCGAAGACTCGAGGCGGAAAACGAGGGCGTGGTAAAGTCCGGCCGGACGCATTTGCAGGACGCAACGCCGATCAAATTCTCGCAGGAAATCTCCGGTTGGAGAAGTTCGCTTGAAAAAGACCGGCAGATGCTGCTTTTGTCGCTCGACGGTCTGCGTGAGCTCGCGCTGGGCGGCACAGCTGTCGGCACGGGACTCAATGCCCCCAAGGGCTTCGATACGAAAGTTGCGCAGGAGATTTCCAACATCACAGGCCGCGACTTCCGCACGGCGGAAAATAAATTCCACGCGCTCACCTCCAAGGATGAGCTCGTCTTTGCGCATGGCGCGCTCAAGGCTTTGGCCTGCGATATGCTGAAGATCGCGAACGATGTGCGCTGGCTGGCCTCCGGGCCGAGAGACGGCCTCGGTGAGATTTTCATCCCCGAAAACGAGCCGGGCTCTTCGATCATGCCGGGCAAGGTCAACCCCACGCAGTGCGAGGCGGTGACGATGGTTGCCGTACAGGTGATGGGAAACGACGTGGCCGTTTCGATGGCGGCAAGCCAGGGCAATTTCGAGCTCAACGTCTTCATGCCGGTCTGCATCTACAATTTCCTGCAATCGGCGCGGCTGCTTTCCGAGTCGATCGTGTCCTTCAACGACCGCTGCGCCTGCGGCATTACGGCGAACCGCGAGAAGATGGCGCACAACCTTCACAACTCGCTCATGCTCGTGACCGCGCTCAACCCCTACATCGGCTACGAAAACGCCGCCAAGACGGCGAAAAAAGCCTACAAGGAAAATATCTCGCTCAAGGAGGCCTGCGTGGCGCTGGGTTTTTTGACGGCGGAAAAATTTGACGAGGTATTCCACCCGGAGAACATGGTTTAAACCGGAGGCGACATATGAAATTTCAATACTTCCCCGGCTGCACGCTCAAGACAAAGGGCGTGCGGCTGGACAGCTGCGCCAAAAAATCGGCTGAGGCGCTCGGATTTACGCTCGAAGAGCTTTCTGAGTGGCAGTGCTGCGGCGCGGTATATCCGATGGCGCGGGACGAAATTGCGACAAGACTTTCTTCCGTGCGCGCGCTCGTGGCCGCGAGAGAGGCGGGAGAGCCGCTGGTCACGCTGTGCTCGGCGTGCCATCATGTGATCAAGCGCGTGAACGGCGACATGAAAAATGACGCGGACATCCGTGCGAAGGTCAACAATTACGTAAAGCTCGATCCTCCCTACGAGGGTGAAACCGAGGTGCTGCATTATTTAGAGGTGCTGCGCGACAAAATCGGTTGGGAGAACGTCAAGGCGGCGGTCAAAAAGCCCCTTGCGGGCGTGAAGATCGGCGCGTATTATGGATGTCTTCTTCTTCGCCCGAGCCGGGAGATGGGGATGGACGACCCCGAGAACCCCACCATTTTGGAGGACTTCATCCGCGCCATCGGCGCAGAGCCGGTCTACTACGGTCTTCGCAACGAGTGCTGCGGCGGCTACACAACGATTGAGAACCGGCAGTATGCCCACAAGCAGGCGCAGAGAATTGCAGATAATGCAAAGACAGCGGGCGCGGAATGCCTGATTACAGCATGTCCCCTGTGTCTTTACAATCTGACGCAGAACACGGACGGCGCGGTTCCGGTTCGGTATTTTACAGAGCTTCTGGCGCAGGCGCTGGGCGTGGAGGAGGCGTGAGATGAAGCAGAATATGATCGATACCATTGCGCGCATCTCCGGTGTGAACCCCAGACGCTGCATGCGCTGCGGCAAATGCACGGCCTCCTGTCCCGCGTTCGACGAGATGGAGTACCACCCGCACCAGTTCGTTTCGATGGTCGAAAACGGCCGGATCGATGAGCTGATGGCCTCGAAGGGCATTTACACGTGCCTGAGCTGCTTTGCCTGCGTGGAGCGGTGCCCGAGGAATGTCGAGCCCGCGAAGCTCATCGAGGCCGTCCGGCTGGCGGTCATCCGAAAGCAGGGCGAAAATCATCTGCGCGCCGAGCAGATCCCGGAGCTTCTCGATGACGAGCTTCCCCAGCAGGCGATCACCAGCGCGTTCCGGAAATACAAGCGGTAAAGGAGGGAAAGCATGCAGAAAATTGGCGTATTTGTCTGCCACTGCGGCACAAACATAGCCGCGACGGTAGACGTTTCCAAGGTTGCCGAGACGCTCGGAAAAGAGCCCGGCGTTGTGTTCGCAACCGACTATCCCTACATGTGCTCCCAGACCGGCCAGCAGATGATTCAGGACAAAATCAGAGAGCTGGGGCTCACGGGCGTGGTCATCTGTTCGTGTTCGCCCCGGATGCACGAGCAGACGTTCCGCAAGGCCTGTCACAAGGCGGGGCTCAACGACTACATGGTTGAGATCGCGAACATCCGCGAGCAGTGCTCCTGGATCCACAAGGACAAGCAGGAGGCGACCGAGAAGGCCGTTATTTTAGGAAGAGCCGCGATTGCGAAGGTACAGCTGAACGCGCCGCTTACCGCCGGCACCAGCCCCGTCACAAAGCGGGCGCTTGTGATCGGCGGCGGCATTGCCGGCATTCAGACGGCGCTCGATATCGCCGAAGCGGGCTTCGAGGTCGATATCGTTGAAAAGCAGCCGACCATCGGCGGCAAAATGACGCAGATCGACAAAACCTTCCCGACGCTGGACTGCGCGGCGTGCATCTTGACGCCCAAAATGGTCGACTGCGCGCAGAACGAAAAAATTCACATCTATGCCTACTCCGAGGTAGAGAGCGTGGGCGGCTTCGTCGGCAATTTCCATGTGAAGATCCGCCGCAAAGCCCGCTTTGTAAACGAGGACGTTTGCACCGGCTGTGGCGCGTGCACGGAAAAATGCCCGCAGAAAAAGGTGCCGAACGCGTTTAACCTCGGCTTAGATACCCGGCGCGCCATTTATATTCCGTTTGCGCAGGCAGTGCCGAAGGTTGCGACGATTGACCCCGACTACTGCAACATGCTCAAAAACGGCAAGTGCGGCGTTTGCGCGAAGGTCTGCACGGCGGGCGCGATCGACTATAAGCAGAAGGACGAGATCTTAGAGCGCGAATACGGCGCGATCGTCGCGGCGACGGGCTTTAACCCGATCGATCTATCCAAATTTGACGAGTTCGCCTACTCGAAGAGCCCCGACGTTGTCTCGAGCCTGGAGTTTGAGCGGCTCATGAACGCGGCAGGGCCTACGGGCGGGACACTTCTTCGTCCGTCTGACGGCGCGCATCCCAAGACGATTGTCTTTGTTCAGTGCGTGGGCTCGCGGTGCGAAGACGCGCAGAAGGGCAAGAGCTACTGCTCGAAAATCTGCTGCATGTATACGGCGAAGCACGCGATGCTCTGCCGCGAAAAATACCC
>CAKUNY010000175.1 GCA_934668605.1 uncultured Oscillospiraceae bacterium
GTCATCAACCGCAACAACCGCCTCAAGCGCCTCATTCAGCTTTCCGCGCCGGATATCATCATCCGCAACGAAAAGCGCATGCTCCAGGAAGCGGTCGACGCGCTGATCGACAACGGCCGGCGCGGCAGAGCCGTCACGGGCGCCAATAACCGCGCGCTCAAGAGCCTTTCCGACATGCTCAAGGGCAAACAGGGACGTTTCCGTCAGAACCTGCTCGGCAAGCGTGTTGACTATTCCGGCCGTTCGGTTATCGTCGTCGGCCCGGAGCTCAAGCTCTATCAGTGCGGCGTGCCGAAGGAGATGGCCATCGAGCTGTTCCGCCCGTTCGTGATGAAAAAGCTCGTTGAGGACGGTCTGGCCAACAACATCAAGTCCGCCAAGAAGATGATCGACAAGGGCAAGGACGAGGTCTGGGACGCACTCGAAGACATCATCAAGGACCGCCCCGTCATGCTCAACCGCGCGCCGACGCTGCACCGCCTCGGCATTCAGGCCTTTGAGCCCGTGCTGGTCGAAGGCCGCGCGCTGAAGCTGCATCCGCTTTGCTGCACCGCGTTTAACGCCGACTTCGACGGCGACCAGATGGCCATTCACGTGCCGCTGTCGGCAGAAGCCCAGGCAGAAGCGCGTATGCTGATGCTCTCGGCGAACAACCTCCTGCGCCCGCAGGACGGCAAGCCCGTCACGGTTCCGACGCAGGATATGATCCTCGGCACGTACTACCTCACCTATCAGCGCTACGACATTGACGCGTTCGAGACGCTGCATGAGATCTTCCCGCTGCTCGATTGCGGCAAGCTCAAGCCGGAAAAGCCCATCTGGGTCAAGAACATCTGGGACGACGCGGAAGCTGGCGACTATCAGATGTACCTTCGCACGAAGGGCGAGCTCCTTCAAAATGAGACAGACCGCCCCGAGGCGATCCCCGGCTCTTATCAGACGCTCGAGCAGGCCGTTCAGGCGCTCGACAAGGGCGAGATCGCGGCGGACGACGTGATCTATATCTGGAACACCTGGGACAAGGCAGCTGACATCAAGGAAGAGAACCACATCTTTGTCCGCACCGTCGGCGCGTACGCCGAAGAGGCGTATAATAACGGCGGGGCAAAGCCAAAGGAATACTTCCACATGTTCCACTCCGAGGACGAGGCTATGATGGCCTACTCGGACGGCCTCATCGACATGCACGACCCGATCAAGGTCTGGAAAGAGCTCGAGATCGACGGCCAGAAGCAGCACCGCATCATCGACGCGACGGTCGGCCGGCTCATCATCAACGACGCGATCCCGCAGAACCTCGGCTTTAAAAAGCGTGAGACGGCGGACGACATGTTCCCGCTTGAAATCGACTTCGTTGTCGGCAAGAAGCAGCTCGGTAAGATCATCGACAATTGTATCCGCATCAACGGCTTCACCCTTTCGACCGAAATGCTCGACAAGGTCAAGGCGCTCGGCTACAAGTACTCCACGAGAGCTTCCATCACGGTTTCCATCGCCGATATGGAGATCCCGGAGAAGAAATACGAGCTCATCCACGAGGCGGAAAAAGAGGTCGTCAAGATCGACCGCCAGTTCAAGCGCGGCTTTATTACGAACGACGAACGCTACCGCCTGACCGTTCAGCATTGGGAAAAGTCCATCAAGGACGTGACGGACGCGCTTCAGTCGAACCTGAAGCGGTTCAACCCGATCTTCATGATGGCCGACTCCGGCGCGCGAGGCAGCATGAACCAGATCCGTCAGCTGGCCGGTATGCGCGGCCTGATGGCAGATACGAACGGCCGCACGATCGAAATTCCGATCAAGGCAAACTTCCGTGAAGGCCTTTCCGCTCTGGAATACTTCATTTCCTCCCGAGGCGCTCGAAAGGGCATGACCGATACCGCGCTTCGTACGGCGGACTCCGGCTACCTGACCCGACGCATGGTCGACGTGTGCCAGGATGTCATTATCCGCGAGTTTGACTGCGGCTCGACGAACGGCAGCTGGAAGGGCGACTACTATGAAAAGGGTCAGCTCATCGACTCGTTCGCAAACCGCATCCGCGGCCGCTACCCGGTGCACGACATTACCGACCCGCAGACAGGAGAGCTGCTTCACTCCAAGGACGTGATGCTCCGCGAGGACGACGCGAAGAAGTTCCTGGCGCACGGCATTGACAAGGTCTATGTCCGTTCCGTCCTCGGCTGCAAGGCAAGAAGCGGCGTGTGCGCGAAGTGCTACGGCATGAACCTTGCGACCTCCGAGCTTGTGAACCCCGGCGAAGCGGTCGGCATCATCGCCGCGCAGTCCATCGGCGAACCCGGCACGCAGCTGACGATGCGTACCTTCCACACCGGCGGCGTCGCGGGCGACGATATCACGCAGGGTCTTCCCCGAGTCGAGGAACTGTTCGAGGCCAGAAAGCCCAAGAAAATGGCGCAGATCTCGGAAATCGACGGCGTTGCAGACGTCGACGATTCGCACAGAACCGCGCTTCGCAACATTACGATCACCGCCGACGACGGCGAGGTCAAGCAGTATCAGGTTCCGTATTCCGTCGGCCTCAAGGTCGAGCACGGCAAGCGCGTGAAGAAGGGCGATCCCATCACCGATGGCGCATTGAACCCGCACGACGTCTTGAGAATTTCGGGTGTTGAGGCTGTTCAGGATTATCTGACGCAGGGCGTTCTCGCCGTGTACCGTCAGCAGGGCGTCGACATCAACGAAAAGCACATCGAGGTCATCATCCGGCAGATGATGCGCAAGGTGCGCGTGGAAGAGCCGGGCGACACCAGGCTCTTGAGCGGCACGGTCGTCGATGTGTACGAATTTGAAGACGCAAATGCCGAGGTGCAGGCGCGCATTGACGCGGGCGAGACAGATCTCAAGCTCGCAACCGACAGCCTGATCCTCATGGGCATCACGAAGGCGTCTCTTGCGACCGAGTCCTGGCTCTCCGCCGCTTCCTTCCAGGAGACGACGAAGGTTCTGACCGACGCCGCCATCAAGGGCAAGGTCGACCATCTGGTCGGTCTGAAGGAGAACGTCATCATCGGCAAGCTCATTCCTGCCGGCGCAGGTTTGCAGGCCTACCGCGACTTTGAACCCGGTGTGACGCCGGAGTCGGTGGTCACGGAAGAGATGATTGACGACGAAAAAATGTAAACACCCACAAAAAGCGAGCGCCTGCGGGCGCTCGCTTTTTGTGGAGGGGAATGCAGCCCGACTGCGCGCATAATTTTTGCACCGGAGGTGCAAAAATTCCACACTTGCGGGCTGAGAGGTATTTTTCCGGCTGGCGGAGCCACCGGATAAAATGGATTAAAATTTATTTTGCCATCTGCGGATGGCAAAACTCCTGCGGAGGGCTTTTGGGGGCGCAAAACTCTGCGAGGCGGACGCGGGGACGGAGACTCTGCGAGGCTTTTACGGCAAAGAAATCCGTGAGATATGGACAAAGGTACGCCGATGCTTTTGGTGATTGTGCCGAGGGAGGCGAAAGCCTTGCAATTGCAGAAAAAATTGAAAAATTTCTTTTTTCCGGGCACAAATATGGTTGACGAATTTCGTTTATTCTGCTATAATTCATCCTTGCGTGGGTATGGCCGCGAGAGTCTTGCCACGCAAATACATGGGGGTGCCCGGCAGTGGAAGAACATCGCGAATCCAAAAAGGTTGTGGGCATCAAGCAGGTGAAAAAGGCGCTTCGCGAAGGCCGTGCGCTGGAAGTGATTCTGGCGGACGACGCAGACCCGGCGCTCACGGAGCCATTGGAGGAAGCCTGCCGCGCAGCCGGCGTTATAACCCGGCACACCGCGTCCATGAAGGAGCTCGGAAAGGCCTGTTCGATCTCGGTCGGCGCGGCCTGCGCGGCACATGTCCGCTGAGCAAATTTCTTTGGTCCCAACGGAATATTTTACAATATTTCCGGGATACTATACATCGCTGGAAACAGCAACATTTTGAGAAAGGAGGAACACTATGCCTACTTTTAATCAGCTGGTTAGAAAGGGAAGAGAGCAGTCCACCTACAAGTCCA
>CAKUNY010000176.1 GCA_934668605.1 uncultured Oscillospiraceae bacterium
AGAAGGAGCTGCCCGACATCCCCGCGGCGAAGGGCGTGAGCCGACCGGAGCCGAAGCCGGTCGAGCCGCCGGAGAGGCCGCCCGAGGAGAAGGCCGACGTGCCGAAGCCGACGGAGATCAAGCTGCCGTTGGCGGTCGGTCAGGCAACGCCGCGGTTTGCCGGGAAGGCGTCGAGCGAGAAGGCGGACATCTACGCCCGCTTGAACCGGTACTGGTCGGAAAAGGGGCCGGGCTCGATGATCAAGCTCTCCGAGGCCTGCGGGCTGGACGCCTCGAAGCTCTACCTGATGCAGCGCAACGACGGAAAGTTTGACATCGAGCACTGGCGCGCGGTCAACGCGGGTCTGGACAAGCTCGGATACGGAGGGACGAAATGACAAGAAAACGGATGATCAAGCTGCTGATGGGTTTCTATTGCAACCGGAACAACGCTGTGCGCCTTGCAAACAAATGCGACGGAGATCTATCGCATGAGGCTGTCTTTTACCATCTTTTAGAGGAATTTTATCGAGATTATCTGCGAGAGCTGGAGCGATTTGTTATTGAGGGCGACATGACCGGCGCGGTCGCCGGGATGGTCGGGAGCGTGTATGAGTGAGCTGTGCGTGGTCACGCAGCGGAGCGGGCCGCTGACCAAGACCTACACCACCGACCGGTTCCGCCTCGTCTCATGGGCGGGCGAGCAGCAGTGCCGCGGCTCGCCTGCGCTGCCCTCCATGTGGAGCTCCAGCGCGGAGAAGCTGGAGCTCTACCTCGCCCTCTTCGGCTACCTGGGCGTCCACTATGTTCTGACCTTCGACGATGCGCACCTGCCGGCGTCCTTCGAGGACGTCAAGCGGTGCTTTGCCGCGTTCTGCAAGCGCGTGCGGCGCTTCGACCCGAGCATCCGGCGCTATGTCTATGCGGTGGAGGCGGGGCACAGCAATAAGCGCTGGCACATCCACTTTGTGGCGAGCGAGGACGACCTTCCGTTTGCCGTGGTTCAGTTCCTGTGGGGCTACGGCTTTGTCAATCCGGGCTACAAGGAGTATCCTGTGCTCAGCCGCGACGGCGGCTACCGGCGGCTTGCGCGGTATTTCTGCAAGCCGGACGAGATGATCCCGCTCGGGAAGCATCCGTGGGGCGTGGCGCGCGGGATGCGACAGCTGATTCCTCCGCGCACGGTGCGCGTACAGACGCGTGCGCCCGCGATGCCGCGTGAAACCTTCTGGAACGAGCGCTCGCGGCCGCTGGTGCGCAAGGTGAACGGCATGGCGGCGTGGCGCATCGAGTACGCGGACTGGATCGCAAAACCGCCGGAAAACGCAAGGACTTTTATTTTAGACTTATGAATCTAAGATAATACTTCTATAGAACGCTTCCACTTGTACGCTATGCTTTATTTGTAGACAAGAGTCAAAAAGGAGGCAAAAAGTGTTGCAATCAAAACGGAATGATGGTAAACTGGTCACAAAGGACGGACTGATCGTTTGCCCCAACTGCGGGCGCACGACATCGCAGGCCGTTCGGCCCGACACCGAGGCGCGCAACCTGGTCCTCTGGTGCCGGCGATGCAAGGCATCGAACCTCGTGAATATCGAACATGGCGCGTGCTCGCTTAGTAGCCACTGCTGACAACTCCGATCCCGGAGGCGTTGGCGGTGGCTTTTTGTTTTTTGCCCGGAGGTGATAGCCCGATGGCCTTAAAGCCGCTCCGACCCTGCCGGCATCCCGGCTGCTGCGTGCTGGTGAGCGATGGATACTGCGACGCCCATCGGCCGCGCGGCGACCGGCGCAGTGAGGAAGCGCAGTCTTGGCGCTGGATGTACCAGACCGACGAGTGGAAGCTCGACCTGCGGCCGGCGCAGCTCCTGCGCGAGCCGTTCTGCCGCGAGTGCGCCCGGCACGGGCGGCGGGTCCGCGCGACGGACGTGGACCACATCGTCGACCACAAGGGCGACTGGTCAAAGTTCTGCGACCGTAGCAACCTTGAGAGCCTCTGCCACAGCTGCCATAGCCGCAAGACGGCGCGAGAAATGCACGAGAATCGCAGCAAATCAAAGCGCCGCGGCGCTGCGGCGCGGCAGTAGACTTGGGCGCTCGGGCGCGTCGCGAGAGCGTCGCGCGGGGCTTCCTTGCAGACCCCTCCCCGGGGTCAGAAAGTTTGGGCACGGCCCTCGAAAACCGCGGGCCCTCCCTCGTGCGAGATTTTTTCCCCACGGGAAATTTTCGGAAAGCTTCTGCGTGTTCCCCGCTCTTTGACCGGGGCGGTCATGAATTTCCTCCTACCCCGCGGCCCTCGAATTGCGAGGGGCGGGGAATGCGCAGGAGCAAAGAAAAGCAAAACGCCGCCCTGCCTGGGCCGAAGGACTGCGCTTGATGCGTGGTGTATTGACGTAGGCCCGGTGGGGCAGATACTAAAGCGTCCGGTGTGGTCCCCGGCTCTTGAAGCCGGCCATAGCCTTCACGGTTCTGTCCCCCGCGCTCTCGCTCGTCGAGGGCCGGGGACTGCATCGGAGATATCGACAGGAGGCAAGGCATGGGAAAGAAGCAGACAGCAGGGCAGACGCCGGTGCGCGTGGCGGTCAAGGACCTGCCGACAATACGCATCGACGAGCTGATCCCTTACGAGAACAACGCGAAGATCCACGGGCCGGAACAGATCGAGCAGCTGCGGCGCAGCCTGCGCGAGTTTGGTTTCGTCTCGCCGGTGCTGATCGACGAAGACAAGAACCTGATCGCCGGACATGGGCGCGTCGAAGCGGCGCGGGCCGAAGGCATGACCGAGGTCCCGTATGTGACGGTGAGCGAGCTGAGCGAGGCGCAGCGGCGCGCCTACATCATCGCGGACAATCGGCTGACCGAGGCGGGCGTCTGGGACGCCGGACGGCTTAAGCTTGAGATGCAGGAGCTGCAGGCGCTGGAGTTTGATACCGATCTGACCGGCTTCGCGATGGCGGAGATTATTTCGCTTGCAGGCGATGAGCCGGAGAGCGAGCCGGAAGCGCACGAGGATGACTACGACGGCAGCGTGCCGGAAGAGACCACCGTGCGCGAGGGCGACATTTTCCAGCTTGGGCGGCACCGTCTGGCAGCCGGCAGTACTGCCGATGAGGCGGCTATGACCCGCCTCATGAATGGTGCTCTGGCAAACATGGTTTTCACAGACCCGCCTTACGGCGTGGCTGTGGGATCCAAAAATCAAATGCTGGATGATGTTGCCGGGGGAAAAAGCGGACGCTGCACCGAGGACATCTACGGAGACACCATGAGTGAAAGCGATCTTCACGATATGCTTTTGCAGGCCATGACCAACATTCGGCTGTCATGCCGGGACGATGCTTCTTTCTATGTCACCAGTCCACAGGGCGGCAGCCTTGGTTTGATGATGATGGTAATGATGCGGGAAGCCGGACTGGAAGTCCGGCACATGCTGATTTGGAAGAAATCTTCTCCGACGTTTTCTATGGGCCGTCTGAATTACGAATACCAGCATGAGCCTATTTTCTTCACGTGGACCAAAAAGCATATCTGGTACGGAAACGGAAAATTCCACACGTCCGTGTGGGATGTGGATAAACCCCGCAAGTGTGATTTGCACCCCACCATGAAACCGATTGCCCTGGTTGAAAACGCCATTCTGAATTCTACCACGAAGGGTGACCTCGTTCTGGATGGCTTCGGCGGCAGCGGGACAACGTTGATCGCCTGCGAGCAGCTGGGGCGGACGTGCTACATGATGGAAATCGACCCTAAGTATGTTCAGGTCATCATTAACCGGTGGGAAGCTATGACCGGAGAAAAGGCGGTGCTGCTGAATGACCGTGCAAGAAGCTGAGCGGATCATCGCCGCGACAGCAAGCCCGTATCTCAAGCGGGACATGGAGCGATATATTCGGCGGCAGCGCAGAAAGGAGCGCGGAGATGGCAGGAGCAAGACAACCGACCGATCTGGTCGTGAGGAACGGGCGCAAGCACATGACGCGCGCCGAGGAGGACGCGCGGCGCGACCGTGAGGTGGTCGTC
>CAKUNY010000177.1 GCA_934668605.1 uncultured Oscillospiraceae bacterium
GGTGCGGGTATGAACGTCCAAGACCGGCTCATCGCGCTGCATGACCTCGACTGCCCGTGGCGGCCGGGCGATCTGGAACAGCGCGGTGGTCGTATCGTCCGTCAGGGCAACCGCAACAAGGAAGTGCATATTTACCGCTATGTGACCGAGGGAACGTTCGATGCCTACCTCTGGCAGACGATTGAAAATAAGCAACGATTCATCTCGCAGATTATGACCTCCAAATCGCCCGTTCGCTCCTGTGAGGACATTGACGAAACGGCGCTGTCTTATGCGGAGATCAAGGCGCTGTGCGCCGGTGACGAGCGCATCAAAGAGAAGATGGATTTGGATGTGGATGTTGCGCGGCTGAAGCTGATGCGCGCAAACCATCAAAGCCAGCAATATAAGCTGGAGGATAATCTTCTGCGCTACTTCCCGGAGCAGATCGAGGCGGCGAAAAATGCCATCGCCGGTCTGGAAACGGATATGCAGACCGTGGCGGCACATCCGCACCCCACGGACGGTTTTGCCGGGATGGAGGTCAAAGGTGATCTTCTGACAGACAAGGACAATGCCGGTGCTGCGCTGCTGGAAGCGTTCAAGGAGGTCAAGGGTTCCGAGCCTGTGCCGGTCGGCAGCTATCGCGGATTCCAGATCGCGCTCACAGCGGAGGGCTTTTATATGGACTGCATTTTGACGCTCAAGGGGCAGATGTCGCACCGGGTCGAGCTGGGCAAAGACGCCAGAGGCAACCTCACCCGCATCGACAATGTGCTGAACGCGATCCCGGCGCGGCTAACCTCGCAGAAAAAATATCTGGAGAATTTGTATACGCAGATGGAAGCCGCCAAAGCGGAGCTTGGCAAGCCGTTCCCGCAGGAAGAAGAACTGCGTGTAAAATCCGCGCGTCTTGCCGAACTCAACGCAGAGCTGAACATTGACGATAAAATGCCGATGGAACGGCTTGCCGGAGATACCGACGCCGTCGCCAAATCCACACGCCCGTCTATCCTGCAAAAGCTCCGCGCCCCGCTGCCGGAACAGACAAATTTGAAACCGAAGCACAAAGAAATGGAGGTATCACGATGAACACCGAAACTGTAAATGCAGAGCTGTATGAGAAGATGCTTGAAGAACAGGAAAACTTCCGTGGCTGGCTATTGAGCCAGCCGCCGGAGGAAATCCTGAATCATACCTATGAGTACACCATTCGGGAAGATATTCTGATGGAAATGGAGTACCTTGAACTGAGTTTTTCTCAGATGCAAATGCTTCTCTCGTCGCCAACACCGCTGGCGGATATTTTCAAAGAATATAATCGGCGGGAAACAAGCCACATGGAGGAGATACGCGACTGCTGCACCTCTCGCGCGGATGAAGTGCAAAAGCAGGCCAAAGAATGTCCGCTTTATCTCCACGACGCAGCTTATGCTGTCGCACATAACGAAATGGAACACTACACTGCGTCTTTGCGCATCAGTGCGGCTTGCAAAAACATGATCGAAGATGCCATTGCTGCCGCGTATCAGGATAACAGTCTGAAATATGTGCAGGAGGCATCCAAAGCCGTCATTGATACGTTCGGCTTTGACCGCACCATGTTTGTGTTGGCAAACACAATCCGTATCAAAAACTATGATGGTCGCATCAGCTCGGAAAACAAAGCATGGGCGCAAACAATTCCCATTTGCGAGGCTCAGCGAAATATTATTGTTGACCGCTGCAATCCCGGTCTGCTCGACCTGTTTACAAATCAGGTACGAAAGGACTTCGCATCGGAACAGGCACGCAGCCAACAAAAAGCCTCCGTCCGGGAAAAGCTGCATGGCACGCCTACCCGCGCCGCCGAGCGATCTGCATCTGCAAAGAAAGAACGGGATGTCCGATGAAAAAGCGCCGCCGCATCGTTCCGCTGATGTTCTATGTGACACCGGAGGAGCGCGATCAGATCGAGGCAAAGATGGCGCAGCTCGGCACAAACAACATGAGCGCCTATCTCCGCAAGATTGCCATTGATGGCTATGTGGTGCAGCTCGATCTGCCGGAGCTGCGGGAAATGGTGTCGCTACTGCGCCGCTCCAGCAACAATCTCAACCAGTTTGCAAAGCGCGCCAACGAAACAGGGCGCATTTACCCGGAAGATCTGGCGGACATCCGGCAGAATCAGGCGCAGTTGTGGGAATCCGCAAAAGAGATTTTGCGCGTTCTGTCTGCACTGGATTGAGCGTCCGCATCCTTGCGCTTTTCTCTGTGCGCAGGTATGATGAACTCAGAACATACAAGGAGGTCCTCTTATGAGATTTCTTTTGAAGCTGCTCTTTGCACCCATCGTTGCAGTGCTGGCTGTGTTTGTCTGGCTCTGCGGCGGCATCCTCTATTGTGCATCGTGGGTGTTTGGTCTTGCGTCCGCGCTTGTCAGCATCCTCGGCGTTGCCGTGCTGGTGACATACTCCGTGAAGAACGGAATGATTCTGCTGGTGATTGCGTTCCTCGTCAGTCCGCTCGGCATCCCAATGCTTGCTACAAGGCTGCTTGCGCTGCTGCAATCGCTGCGGGGCTTCATTCAAAATCGTGTGTATCATTAAATCTGCAAATGAGCGCCGGACGTGTTCCGGCGCTCTTACTTTTTTACCGAAGGGAGGAATCGTATGGCAACGACGCGCATCATGCCGCTGCACACCGGAAAGGGGCGGAGCGTTGGCTCGGCAATCAGCGACATTCTGGAATATGTCGAAGATGAGGAAAAGACCAATCAGGGCAGGCTCGTTACCTGCTTTCAGTGTAACCCCGAAATAGCCGACGCGGAGTTTTGCTTTTCCAAGCGGCGTTATCAGGCCAGCACCGGCAGAAAACAGGAAAACGACGTGATCGCGTATCATGTGCGCCAGTCGTTCAAACCCGGCGAGATCACGCCGGAGGAAGCCAATCGCCTCGGTTGCGAATTTGCGGAGCGTTTTCTCAAGGGCAATCATGCCTATATTGTCTGCACGCACATCGACAAAAAGCACATTCACAACCACATCATCTGGAACTCCACCGCACTCTCCTGTGACCGGAAATTCCGTAATTTCTGGGGCAGCACAAAGGCTGTCCGTCATCTGAGCGATCTGATCTGCGCGGAGAACGGCTTATCCATTGTTGAGCATCCGAACCGGCACGGCAAAAGCTATAATAAGTGGCGTGGCGAACGTGCAGAGCCGACATATCTGGAGCAGGTGCGCAGCGCAATAGACGCTGTGCTTTCCCAAAAGCCTGCCGACTGGGATGCGTTCGTTTCGTTGCTTTCCGAAAACGGCTGCGAGATCAAGCAGCGCGGAAAGACGCTCTCCTTTCGATGCACAGGCAAGGAGCGATTTATCCGCGCCGACCGGCTTGGAGAGGACTATCTGGAATCCGCGCTGCTGGATGCGATTCTCGGCAAACGGGAGCATACGCCGCAAAGAACGGTTATAACCGGTGCGCCTAAAACACCGAGCTTGCTGATTGACGTTGATGCCAAAATCCGCGCCGGTAAGGGCGTCGGCTACCAGCGCTGGGCATCCAAATTCAACGCAAAGCAACTCGGTCAGACGATGACATATCTGAAAGAACACGACCTGATGAATTATGCCGATTTGAAAAAGAAAACACAGGCAGCGACGGAACAGTTCCATGCGCTGTCTGCGCAGATCAAATCGGCGGAGGCACGCATGGCGGAGATTGCCGTCCTGCGGGGACATATTGTAAACTTAGCCAAGACGAAAAAGACTTTCGATGCGTACAAGGCAAGCGGTTATGCGAAAAAGTTTCTGGCAGAGCATGAGGCGGAGATCCTGCTGCACCGCAGCGCAAAACGAGCATTTCAAGAGCTGAACGTCAAAAAGCTCCCCACCGTCAAGAGCTTGCAGGAGGAATACGCCAAGCTGCTGTCGGAGAAAAAGGCGGCGTATCCCGAATACCGAAAAGCCAAACAGGAGATGCAGGAGCTTTTGACCGTGCAGGCCAACGTCGCAAAAATTCTTGGAGCGGAACC
>CAKUNY010000178.1 GCA_934668605.1 uncultured Oscillospiraceae bacterium
CCGCTGATGGTCGTCGCCGGCGACCACGCCAACAACGACATGGCAGGCTCCGAGGACGATTCCTGGAAGACCATGTTCGAAGCCGCCGGCTTCACGGTCGACTGCCAGATCGCGGGTCTCGGCGAGATCGCCGACGTGCAGGCACTCTATGTCGCCCACACGAAAGCCGCCATCGACGCGCTGAACGCCTAATTTTATACACAATCAACACGCTCCGGGGCAGAAGTCTGCCCCGGAGCCAAGCGCTATCAGGAGGATACCGAAATGAAAAAGCTTCTTGCCCTGCTTCTGGCCGTTTTGCTGCTGACTGCCGCGCTTACCGGCTGCGCGCAGAAGGCCGCCGAATCCGAGCAGCCCGCATCCCAAACCGAGCAAACCGAACAGCCCACGGAAACTACCGATGAAGCTTCCGAAGCGCCCGCCGCAGAAGAACCGGAGGCCGAAGCGCCTGCCGAAGAAGAACCCGAGCAGCCCGCCGAGCCCGCCCTCCCCGACGGCGTGTATACCGCAGAATTTGACACCGACAGCTCTATGTTCCACGCGAACGAGGCCTGCGACGGCAAGGGAACGCTCACCGTCAAAGACGGCAAAATGACTATCCACGTCAGCCTCGTCTCCAAGACGATCCTGAACCTCTACCCGGGACTTGCCGAGGACGCGCAGACCGATGGTGCGGAGCTTTTACAGCCCACGACCGACACCGTCACCTATTCCGACGGCCTTTCTGACGAGGTCTACGGCTTCGATATTCCCGTTCCCGCGCTCGATACCGAGTTTGACCTCGCGCTCATCGGCAAAAAGGGCGTGTGGTACGACCACAAGGTCTCCGTCTCGAACCCCGTCCCGATGGAAGACGCGGGCAAAACCGTTTCCGATCTCGGCATTGCTGACGGCACGTATACCGCGGAGGTCGCCTTCTCCGGCGGCTCCGGCAAATCCCATATCGAATCTCCGCTCACGCTGACGATCGCCGATGGCAAGGCCGTCGCGCGTATCATCTGGAGCAGCAGCAAGTATGACTATATGGTAGTTGACGGCGAACGCTATGACGTTCTTACGACCGAGCCCGGCTCGACGTTCGAAATCCCTGTCGCGGCCTTTGACACGGATTTGACCGTCATCGGCGACACGACCGCCATGAGCACGCCCCATGAAATTGAGTACACGCTGAACTTCTCGTCCGAGAGCCTGACCCCCGCAGGATGAAAAAGCTTCTTCTTGCGCTGACGGCGGCGCTCCTGCTTCTTCTTTGCGCCTGCGCATCCGGAAATCAAGCCGAGTTACAGCCGGAGGTGTCGCAGGCGCAGGAAAGCGCCGTTTCCTGGAACGATTTGACCTTTGACCGGACGCTGCCGCTTTCCTATGCCACACAGTTTTCCGTCAGCTACGCGGGAGACGACTATACCCGCATCACGATCGGAACCGATCAGGAGTTTCTTCTGGCGGCAGAAAACGCCGAGACCCCGGAGGGCGTACCGGCGAGCGTCACCGTTCTGCACCGGCCGCTTTCTCATATCTATCTCGTCGCGTCCGCCGCGATGGACTACTTTGACCATCTGGACGCGGTCGACCGGATCTGCCTCAGCGGCCTCAAAGCCGGCGACTGGTACATTGAAAGCGCGAAGGCCGCAATGGAAGCGGGCAGCATGCGCTACGCCGGAAAATATTCCGCGCCGGACTACGAGGCGATTTTAGAGAGCGGCTGTGACCTCGCCATTGAAAACACGATGATCTACCACACGCCGGAGGTCATCGAGCAGCTGCAAACGACCGGCGTTCCCGTTCTGGTCGAGCGTTCGAGCTATGAGTCGAGCCCGCTCGGAAGAATCGAATGGCTCAAGCTCTACGGCGCGCTGGTTGGAAAAGAGGATCTGGCCTGCGCGCAATACGACGAGCTTCTTGCCGCTCTGACTCCGGTTCTCGATCAGGAAGAAACCTCCCAGTCAGTCGCGTTTTTCTACATCAACTCCTCCGGCGCGGTCAATGTCCGCAAATCGGGGGACTACATCGCAAAGTCCATCGCAATGGCGGGCGGGCAGTATGTTTCGTTCGACGAAAGCGGCGAGGAAAACGCGCTGTCCACCATGACGATCCAGATGGAATCGTTCTACGCCTCCGCTGTAGACGCGGATATTCTGATCTACAACAGCACCATCGACGGCGAAATCAAAACCATCTCCGAGCTGCTGGCAAAAAGCCCGCTGCTTGCCGACTGCAAGGCCGTAAAGGCAGGCCACGTCTGGTGCATCACCAAAAATTTCTATCAGGAATCACTCGCGCTCGGCGATCTGATCCTTGACGTTCACGCGATTTTACAGGACAAGGACGCAGACGATCTTCATTTTCTGCGGAAGCTTTCCTGAACCGGCAAAGGAGGAGCAGTATGGAAAAAAACCGAACGGTTCGCACGTGGGGCAGCTTCCTGCTGCTCCTGCTGCTGCTTTTTCTGTTTTTGATCTGGAACATTCTCGCGGGAAGCGTCAGGCTTCCCGTGTCCGAAATACTAGAGATCCTGCGCGGCAGAGGCGACGGCACACAGAGCCGGATCCTGCTTCAGATCAGGCTCCCCCGCCTTCTTGCCGCGCTCATTTTGGGAGGCGCGCTGTCTGTCTCCGGCTATCTTCTGCAAACGTTTTTCCATAACCCCATCGCAGGCCCGTTTGTGCTCGGCATTTCCTCGGGCGCGAAGCTCTGCGTCTCGATCGTGATGATCGCGCTTCTTTCGCGAGGGCTTGTCTCGTCGTCGGCCGCTTTGATCGCGGCGGCGTTCGCGGGCGCGATGGGCTCGATGGGCTTTGTGCTCGCCGTCTCGCAGAAGGTCAAGCGGATGAGCATGCTCGTGATCTGCGGCGTCATGATCGGCTATATCTGCACGGCGGCCACCGATCTTCTTGTCACCTTCGCAGACGACTCCAACATCGTAAACCTTCACAACTGGTCGATGGGCTCGTTTTCCGGCATGAGCTGGGAAAACGTCCGAACGATGGCCATTGTCTGCGGCGCGGCGCTCGTGCTCGTTTTCTTTCTCTCCAAGCCCATCCGCGCCTACCAGCTCGGCGAGGTGTACGCGCAGAATCTGGGCGTACCCTTGAGAGCCTTCCGCGCATCGCTCATTCTTCTTTCGAGCATTCTTTCCGCCTGCGTCACAGCCTTTGCAGGCCCCATCTCCTTCGTCGGCATCGCCGTGCCGCATCTGATGAAATCGCTTTTCCGCTCGGCAGAGCCGCTTCTTATGATTCCGACCTGCTTTTTGGGAGGCGGCGTATTTTGCCTCTTCTGCGACCTCATCGCGCGCACGGCCTTCGCTCCAACGGAGGTCAGCATCAGCTCCGTCACCGCCATATTCGGAGCCCCCATTGTTATCTACATGATGATTCACAGAAAGGCGGCGTGAAGATGAGCGACTATCTGAAAACGGCCGGCCTCAGCGTCGGCTATGACGGCAAGGCGCTCATCCGGGACGTTGCGCTTTCCGTGCAGCGCGGCAGAATCGTCACGCTCATCGGCCCCAACGGCTCCGGAAAATCGACGATCCTCAAAACCGTCATCTCGCAGCTGCCCGCCATTGAGGGCGCGGTTCTCCTGGACGGCGAAGATCTGCGCGCGCGCAGCCGAACGGACACCGCAAGGCGCATGGCCATCGTCATGACCGCCCGCATGGAGCCCGAGCTCATGACCTGCCGCGACGTTGTCAGCTCCGGCCGGTACCCCTACACCGGAAGGCTCGGCATTCTGCGCGAGGAGGACAAACAAATCGTGGAAGAAAGTCTCCGGCAGACCGACGCGCTGGACTTTGCCGATAAGCCCTTTCAGGCCATCAGTGACGGCCAGCGGCAGCGGATCCTGCTCGCCCGCGCGCTTTGCCAGCAGCCGGAGCTGATCGTCCTCGACGAGCCGACAAGCTATCTCGACATCCGCTATAAGCTGGAGCTTTTGAGC
>CAKUNY010000179.1 GCA_934668605.1 uncultured Oscillospiraceae bacterium
ATTGACCACGATATCGAAGGCCGCGACGTTCTGATTCTCGAGGACATTATCGACTCCGGCAGCACGCTCAAGCTGATCGTCGAGCTGTTCCAGGCGAGAAAGCCCGCCTCCATCAAAATTTGTACCCTTCTCGATAAGCCCTCCGGCCGCAAGGTCGATCTGGAGCCGGACTACACCTGCTTCACGATTCCGGCAGCGTTTGTCGTCGGCTTCGGTCTGGACTACGAGGACTATTACCGCAATCTCCCCTATGTCGGCGTTCTGAAGCCGTCTGTCTACCTCGAAAAATAAGTTAGAAGGAGAACTTCATTGTCTCAGCAGTCAAAACCGACGAGTTTTCTCGTCCTGCTTGTGGTTCTGGCGGTTGCGCTGCTTCTGGTAAGCAGTCTGCTGACGCCAAATAACACACAGGCGCTCCAATATTCGGACGTGCTAGACCTGTTCCGAAACGAAAAGGTCGCCTCGTTCACGCTGGAGGGAAGCAGCCTCACCATGCAGGTGCGCGGCGACGGCGATGCCACGTCTACCGTCACGGCAAAAATCGGCGATACTGAGCAGTTCCGCGCAGATCTGGACGATCTGATCGCCGAACAATACACGGCCGGGACGCTCAAGAGCTACAACTATCTTCCCGCCAGCGACCCGTGGTACCGCGCGGCAGCGCCGTATATCATCGGCGGCATTGTACTGCTGCTCGTCTTTTTCTTCCTCTCGAGCCGCGCAAACGGCGGCGCCAACGGTATGGCGAGCTTCACAAAGGCCAACGCCCGCTTCGGCATTCCGACGAACCAGACCGTCACGTTCCAGGATGTGGCCGGCGCGGACGAGGAAAAGGAGGAGCTGGCGCAGATCGTGGACTTCCTGCAAGACCCCAAGCGCTACAGCCGCCTCGGCGCGAAAATCCCCAAGGGCGTGCTGCTCGTCGGCCCTCCGGGAACCGGCAAGACGCTGCTTGCAAGAGCCGTTGCGGGAGAAGCGGGCGTGTCGTTTTTGTCCATCTCGGGATCTGACTTTGTTGAGCTCTATGTCGGCGTGGGCGCAAGCCGCGTCAGAGATCTGTTTGAGCAGGCAAAAAAGGTCGCCCCCGCGATCGTTTTCATCGACGAAATTGACGCGGTTGGCCGCAGGCGCGGCGCGGGTCTTGGCGGAGGGCACGATGAGCGCGAGCAGACGCTCAACCAGCTGCTGGTCGAAATGGACGGCTTCAGCAGCAACGCCGGCGTGATCGTCATCGCCGCAACGAACCGCAAGGACATCCTCGACCCGGCGCTCCTGCGTCCCGGCCGCTTTGACCGGCAGATCTACGTCGGAACCCCCGACTGGCGCGGGCGCGAGGCCATCTTGAAGGTGCACGCGAAGGATAAGCCGCTGGCCGATAATGTGAACCTCGAATCGCTCGCCAAGGCGACGGCAGGCTTCACGGGCGCGGATCTTGCGAATCTTCTCAATGAAGCGGCGCTTCTCGCCGCCGGGAAAAGCCGCGCGGTCATCACCATGAAGGACATGGAAGAGGCGATGATCAAGGTCATCGCAGGCCCTGAAAAGCGCAGCCGCGTCGTATCTACGTATGAGCGCAAGCTCACCGCGTTTCATGAGGCGGGGCACGCCATCGCGATGTACTGCCTGCCGACGCAGGATCCCGTGCACATGATCACGATCGTCCCCCGCGGCATGGCGGGCGGCATGACCATCAGCCTTCCGCAGGACGACCAGACGTTTGTCTCCAAGAGCGAAATGTTTGAAACGATCGTGGGCTTTTTGGGCGGCCGCGTTGCCGAGCAGCTGAAACTGGACGATATCTCCACCGGCGCGTCCAACGATATCCAGAGAGCCACGGCCATCGCGCGCGACATGGTCTCGAAATACGCCATGAGCGATTCTCTTGGCCCCGTGTGCTACTCGTCCGGAAACGAGGTCTTCATCGGCCGGGACTACGAAAAGACGAAGTCGTACTCCGAGGCCGTCGCCGGGCGCATCGACGATGAGGTGCAGTCGATCCTGACCAGCGCGTATCAGAAATGCACGGACATTCTCAAAACGCACGACGACAAGCTTGAGACCGTCGCCTCCTATCTCATGGCGCACAACAACATGGGCAGACCCCAGTTTGAGGCCGTCATGGAGGGAAAGCCCATCCCCGACGCAGACGTTCTGCCCATTGAATCGATCGAGCCGGTCGACGAGCCGGACACACAGCCAGAAGAAAACGCATAACAATCGAAGGTCCGTCGCATTTTTGCGGCGGACTTTTTCTAAGGAGTCCGTATGGAACACTATACTGCCCTGAGTCCCTATCTCAAGCGCCGCTTCGGCTGCAAGGTCTATAAGCTCTCGCTCTCTGCGAGCTGCACCTGCCCCAACCGGGACGGAACGCTCGGTGCGCGCGGGTGCATCTTCTGCTCGGGAAGCGGGGAATTTGCCGCCACCGGCAGCGCATCTATCCCCGAACAACTCGAGCAGGCAAAGTATATCCTCGGCAAAAAGGCGCAGGGCGCGAAATTTATCGCCTACTTTCAGGACTTTACAAACACCTACGGCGCAGTTTCCCGGCTCGAGCCGCTTTTTCTTGCCGCGATGGAGCCGGACGATGTGGTCGCGCTCTCGATCGCCACCAGGCCGGACTGCCTGCCGGAGGATATTCTGCGGATGCTGTCCCGGCTTCGCGCAAGAAAGCCGGTCTTCGTGGAGCTAGGGCTTCAGACCATTCATGAAGCGACCGCGCACTATATCCGCCGCGGCTATCCCCTATCGGTCTTTGACGACGCGGTACAAAAGCTTCACGCGCTGGAAATTGAGGTGATCGCGCACCAGATTCTAGGGCTCCCCGGCGAGACGGCAGAGATGATGGCAGAGACTACGCGCCATCTGGGGAGCGTACTCGTCGACGGCGTGAAGCTGCATCTGCTGCACATTCTGCGCGGAACCGATCTGGCGCGGGAATATGCGGACGGACGCATACAAATGCTGGAGCTTGACACGTATATTGACATTTTGGAGCAATGTCTTGCCGTTCTGCCGCCCAAGGTCGTCATCCACCGCTTGACGGGAGACGGGGCCAAGCGCGATCTGATTGCTCCCTTGTGGAGCGCGGACAAAAAGCGTGTATTGAACGCCATCCAAACGCGTTTTGAGCAGGACGAAGTGATACAGGGAAGCGCGCTGCGCGGCTGATCGCTTGCAATTTTCCGCGCGCTGCGGTATACTGGATGGCATATCTGTTGGATGCATTTTCGCATATTCTGAGGAATCGAGGCGCGTTATGGGAAGCTTTTGGGGACATCTGCATACGATCAATCACCACCGCCGTCTCGTCCGGCAGGGCTGCTTTCGCATGGGGCTCTACTGGCAGGGCTTGACGCACGATCTTTCCAAATATGCCCCGGTTGAATTCCGGACGGGCGTCAGATACTATCAGGGCACGCGCAGCCCGAACACCGCCGAGCGCGAGGAAAAGGGCTGGAGCGAAGCGTGGATGCACCACAAGGGCAGAAACCGCCACCACTGGGAATACTGGACAGATCTGGACATGAAGACAAAGGCCTACGCCGCCGTCCCCATGCCGCCAAAATACCTTGCTGAAATGGTCGCCGACCGGATTGCCGCCTGCAAGACGTATCAGGGCGCGGCGTATACAGATGCTTCCGCGCTCGGCTATTTTGAAGCCTCCAACGAAGCGCGCCTCATGCACCCCGACACCGTTCGTGCGCTCCGGTTCCTTCTGACCAAGCTGCGCGATGAGGGGGAACGCGCGGCATTTTGCTATATCAAGACCTGCCTTCGAAAAAATGTCCCGTTTTGCGGACAGGAGACACAAAGCGGCACAATCGTAGGAATCTGATTGCAAGGACGTGGGTGACTCCCGCGTCCTTTTCAGCTTTCCGGGGATACATTTTTTGTATGCGCTGTGAAAAACCGTCA
>CAKUNY010000180.1 GCA_934668605.1 uncultured Oscillospiraceae bacterium
GCCGCGCTCGGCCAGTGTCCGCTTTGCGGAAAAGCCGTGCAGCCCGGCGCAGCCGAGCCGCAGCCCGTCATGCCCGCAGCCTACAAACCGGCAGGTGGCCACGGCGGAAAATTCAGCAAGAAAAAGGGCGGCCGCTTTGCGCAGAGCCCGAAAAAACAGAAGGAAGAATCGCAGCCCGCGGAAAATCCCTATAAGATCCCCAAGTGGATGATGGTCACGATCTGCGTGATTCTGGGGCTTGCCGTTCTGATGGGCGCGGCGTTCGCGTTCTATCAGCTCAGCTGGTTCCCGAAATTTTTGAGCCCGGCGGAGCCTGTCAGCATGCAGGAGCCGGCGGAGACGGCCCAGCCGGAGCAGCCCGCTCAGGAAGAGCCCGCGCCCGCGGCGCCCACCGAGCAGCAGTATATGAACGAAGAGGACTATAAGCCCGAGGAGGCGGAAGAAGAACCGGAAGCGGTCGTTCCGTGCGAGGGCTTGACGCTTGCGACGAGCTCGATTACGTTTGACGAGCCCGAGCGGTTTTACAACATCACGGTACAGAAGATCCCCGAGACGTGCAACGAGGATGTGACGTTTTCTTCGAGCGATGAGACGATCGCGACCGTCAACCAGCAGGGCAAGGTCGTCGCCGTAAACGGCGGCACGGCGGTCATCACCGTGGCCTGCGGCAGCCAGACGGCAACGTGCCTTGTCACGTGCGACTTTATCGCCGAGGAGGAGCAGGCCTCGAGCGAAGAAGCGCTTCCGCCCGCCCTCAACTCGACCGATATGACGCTCTTCTATCCTGGCGAGCAGGCGCCGCTCATCGTGAACAATCTTCCCGACGGCGCGCAGGTGACGTATACGAGCGAAAACGCTTCCGTCGCGACAGTCTCCTCCAGCGGCACGATCACTGCCGTCGGCAGCGGAACGACGACCGTGCGCGCGGAGTTCAGCGGCACAAGGCTTGAATGCATCGTCCGCTGCAAGCTCGACTCCAGCGCAGAATCCGGCGCAGACGCGGACGCGGAGGGCTGCACGATCAGCCACTCGGACGTGACGATGGCGTTCCTCGGCGAATATTTCAAAATTTCCCTCAAGGACGCGGACGGCAACCGCATCAAGGGGCTCTCATGGAGCTCCGGGAACACCGGCGTGTGCACAGTCGACGCCGACGGCGTTGTCACCGCAACCGGCAAGGGCACAACAACCGTCTCCACCACCTACGGTGGCAAGAGCTTTGAGTGCATCATCCGCTGCAATATGAAATAGGTAATTAGTCGATTCTATTAAAAAATCCCGGACGAAGGTGCTTTCCTTCGTCCGGGATTTTCTGTTCAGGCCTCTGATTTTCTGCTTCTGCGGAACAGAAGCGTGATGCACCAGAGTCCGGCCAGGCCGACCACCGCGTAGACGATGCGGCTGACGCTTGCGGTCTGGCCTCCAAAAATCCACGCGACCAAGTCAAACCGCGCGAAGCCGACCAGACCCCAGTTGACCGCGCCGACAATGGCCAGAATCAATGCCAAGGTATCCATGTTACTTCCTCCTTTTTGCGTCAGTTGACAAGGGCACACGCGGTTTTTCACGGGGCAAAACAGCGTCTGGCGTCGTTATCCTCGTTGGTGGGCGTCAGCCCACCTGCCTCGTCTGCCTACCCAGCCGCCGTTTATCCTCCGTGAAAAACTCCGAAGGACTTGCCGGTCGGCCTGGAGCGACATATGCAAGGCAGAGGACGCAGGCTTACTGGCGTAAGTCAAGGACGATAACGCAGCAGATGGCGTTCCAGGCCGCCCCGCAAGCGCGCGTGCCCTTGTCAGCTGACGCTTAACACGTCCATAGTATGCACGGCGCGGCGGGCACTTATTCTGCAAATCATACAGAAAGCGCAGAAATTGAGATTGCTTTTTTGGCGAAATCCTGTATAATAGAAGTAGAGCCTTTAAAATTTTTAGGCGCAAAAAATTTTTTTGAGTTTCCCGGCCGGAATTGTCCCCGCAGGAAACGAAATTTCCTGACAGGAGGCATGGATATGAACCTGGTTTGTCTGGACTTGGAGGGCGTGCTGGTGCCCGAGATCTGGATCGCGTTTTCCGAGGAAAGCGGCATCCCGGAGCTTCGCCGGACAACGCGAGACGAGCCCGATTACGATAAGCTCATGCGCTGGCGGCTCGGGATTCTCAAGGAGCACGGACTGAAGCTCTCGGATGTGCAGAACGTGATCGCGAAAATTGACCCGCTGCCGGGCGCGAAGGCATTTCTGGACAGTCTGCGTGAGGTGACGCAGGTCGTGATTTTAAGCGATACGTTTGAGGAGTTCGCAAAGCCCCTTATGAAAAAGCTCGGTTGGCCGACGATTCTGTGCAACAACCTTGTCATCAGCGAAGACGGCTTTATTACTGATTTCAAGATGCGCTGCAAGGACACAAAGCTGACAACCGTCCGCGCGTTCCAGTCCATCGGCTATGAGACGATCGCAAGCGGCGACAGCTACAATGATCTGGACATGATTCTGGCCGGAAAGGCGGGCTTTCTCTTCCGCTCGACCGAGAAAATCAAGAAGGATCATCCGCAGCTTCCGGCGTTTGAAACGTATGACGAGCTTCTTTCGGCCATCCGCGCCGCGCTTTGACTTTGTCGCACAATCCTTTTATGAAACGAATTAAAATGAAAGGTGAAAAAATACTATGAACGCATTCTTACCCGCCAACATTCTGCTGCCGAAGACCGACCATATGGAAAAGTGGGCTGTCATTGCCTGCGACCAGTTCACGTCCGATCAGGCGTACTGGGACCGCGTGAGAAAGAACGCTGAGGGCGCTGTCTCCACGATCAACCTGATCCTCCCCGAAGCTGAGCTCGGCACCGAAAAGGAAGCCGCGCACACCGCGGAAATTAACGCCACGATGAAGAAGTACGTCGAAGACGGCGTCTTCACCGAGTACCCCAACAGCTTCATCTATGTTGAGCGTACCTTAGAGAACGGCTCCATCCGCGAGGGCTTAGTCGGCATGGTCGACCTCGACACGTATGACTATAACCCCGGCGCAACCTCCGCCATCCGCGCCACCGAGCGCACGGTTCCCGAGCGCATTCCGCCCCGTCAGAGAGTCCGCCGCGACGCGCCCATTGAGCTTCCCCACGTTCTGATGCTCTGTGACGATCACGACAAGAAGCTCATCGAGCCGATCGGCGCGAAAAAGGCATCTCTCAAGAAGGTCTATGATTTCGACCTCATGGAAGGCGGCGGCCACATCACCGGCTGGCTCGTCGAAGGAAAAGACGTTGACGACTTCAACAAGGCGCTGACCGAGTATTCGGCAACCGTCGGCGAAAAGTACGTCGGCCTCAAGGGCACCCCGATGGTCTTCGCCGTCGGCGACGGCAACCATTCTCTGGCTACCGCAAAGAGCTGCTACGAAGAGCTGAAAAAGAATAACCCCGGCGTTGATCTGTCCAATCATCCGGCCAGATACGCGCTCGTCGAGCTCGAGAACATCCATGACCCGGCGCAGGCCTTCGAGCCGATTCACCGCGTGATCTTCAAGACCGAGCCCAAGAAGCTGCTTGCCGCTCTGGAAGAGGCATGCGCAGGCACCGAAGGCTTCCCCGTGAAGTGGTACGCAGGCGACGAGTCCGGAACGATCGTTCTCGATAAGAACAAGGGCGAGCTGGCCGTCGGCATCCTCCAGCACTTCCTGGATGAGTACCTCAAGAACAACGCGGGCGAGATCGACTACATCCATGACGACGACGCGCTGATTGGCTTTGCCAAGCAGGAAAATGCGATCGGCTTCCTGCTGCCCGCGATGGAGAAGAGCCAGCTGTTTAGAGGCGTCATTGCCGACGGCGTGCTTCCCAGAAAGACCTTCTCCATGGGTCACAGCCGTGAAAAGAGATATTATCTGGAAGGCAGAAA
>CAKUNY010000181.1 GCA_934668605.1 uncultured Oscillospiraceae bacterium
CGATGTGGTGGATATAGCGCTGGATATAGAGCTTCATCTCGAGCGCGCTGTGCCAGTTTTCAAAGGCGAACATCGTTCTCCAATAGAGCCAGAAGTTGGACTTCAAGACCTCGTCGTCAAAGTAATCGGTGATCTTCTTGTCCTGGAGCTCCTCGTTCGGCGTGAAGAAGAGCTTCATGATCTCCATCGCGCCCTTGTCGGAAATGTCAAACTTGCCGTCGGTGTGCGCATCCTGTCCGCGCTTTTCCGTGGCGCGGCAGAGAGAATAGTTGGGGTCTTCCTTGTTGAGCCAGTAATATTCGTCGAGAACGCTCACGCCCTCTGTCTCAATGGACGGAATCGAGTGGAACAGGTCCCACATGACCTCAAAATGGTTGTCCATCTCGCGGCCGCCGCGCATGACGTAGCCGAGGTTTTCAAACTTATACCCGTCGCACGCGCCGCCCGCTAAGCTGCCCTTCTCCAGAATATGCACCCGCTCGCCCTTCATCTGCGCGTCACGCACGAGATAGCAGGCTGCCGTCAAGGCCGCAAGGCCGCTGCCGACAATATAGGCGGATTTCTTTTCAATGCCCTCGGGCTTTTTGGGTCTTGCAAACGCTTCATAGTTGCCGCTGGAATAATACATAACATAGCCTCCATTCAGAATCAAAAAACAATTGCCGGAAACATGACCTGCGGCGTTCTCTGTCAACCACTTTTGCCGCACGCTCTATGTTTCCCTTTCGATGACACAAGCATACTACGAAAGCGAAAGCTCCGCCATGTGCAAAACGCCCGCCGTGACGGAATTTCCATCACAGCAGGCATAGTTGCATGATTTTTGGTCATCGGGCAGTCAATTGCCCAGAATTACTTTTTGAAGCTGTCTTTTAAAAGGACGCTGCGATTGAAGACAAGATGGTCCGCCTTGCAGTCCTTCGAGTCCATGCAGAAGTAGCCCACGCGCATGAACTGATAGCAAGGAGCCGTATGCGCCGCGCGGCCTTCGCCTTCTTCGTCGTACTTCTCCGCTTCGGCAACCAGCGCAGACTCGACCTTGCAGCCGGTCAGAACCGTGAGCGATTCCGGATTCATGCACTCTAAGAAATCCTTGTCCGCGCCGTCGGGCTGGGCGTCCAAAAACAGATTGTCGTACAGGCGAACCTCCGCGTCCACGCAGGTTTCCGCGTCCACCCAGTGGATCGTCGCGCCCTTGACCTTGCGGCCGTCTGCCGGGTCGCCGCCGCGGGAGTCCGGGTCATACTCGGCGTAGACCTCGACGACGTTTCCATTTTCATCGCGCTTGCAGCCGGTGCAGCGAATTAAGTAAGCGCTCTTGAGGCGGCACTCGGGGCCTTCCGGATAAAGCCTTTTATACTTGGGAACGGGCTCGGGCAGGAAATCGTCCGCCTCGATCCAGAGGTTCCGGGAGAACGTGACGGTGTGCGTGCCGGCTTCGGGATGGACGGGATTATTTTCAACCTCAAACGTCTCAGACTGTCCCTCGGGGTAGTTCGTAATGACGAGCTTCACGGGGCGAAGAACGGCCATCGTGCGCTCGGCGGTGTCGTTGAGGTCTTCTCGCAGGCAGTGCTCCAGAAGCGCATACTCCACCGTGTTCGCGGACTTGGCAACGCCGATGCGCTCGCAGAAATCGCGGATGGCATGGCTCGTGTAGCCTCTTCTTCTCAGACCGCAGAGCGTCGGCATTCTCGGGTCGTCCCAGCCGGAAACTCTTCCTGTCTCGACCAAAAGACGCAGCTTGCGCTTGGACATGACGGTGTGGTCAATGCCGAGTCTTGCAAACTCGATCTGGCGCGGCTTGTGATACGGAATCGAAATGTTGCTCACGACCCAGTCATACAGCGGCCGGTGCGCCTCAAATTCCAGCGAGCAAAGAGAATGCGTGATGCCCTCGAGCGCGTCCTGGATCGGGTGGGCAAAGTCATACATCGGGTAGATGCACCACTTGTCGCCCTGCCGGTGATGGTGCATGTAGCGGATGCGGTAAATGACGGGGTCGCGCATGTTGAAGTTGCCGGATGCAAGGTCGATTTTTGCGCGCAGCGTCTTCGAGCCCTCGGGGAACTCGCCGTTTCTCATGCGCTCGAACAGATCGAGGTTTTCCTCGACCGAGCGGTCGCGGTACGGCGAGACGGCGGGCTTTCCGATATCGCCGCGGTACTCGCGGAACTGCTCCGCCGTCAGGTCGCAGACGTAGGCAAGACCCTTTTTGATGAGCTCGACGGCGTATTCGTAGTCCTTTTCAAAATAGTCCGAGCCATAGAAGAACCGGTCGCCCCAGTCAAAGCCCAGCCAGTGGATGTCGGCTTGAATTGCGTCGACATACTCGGTGTCTTCCTTCGTGGGGTTCGTGTCGTCCATGCGCAGATTGCACAGGCCTCCAAACTTTTCCGCCGTGCCGAAGTCGATCGTCAGCGCCTTGCAGTGGCCGATGTGCAGATATCCGTTCGGCTCCGGCGGGAAGCGCGTGTGAACCTTGAGCCCTTCAAACTGACCGCCGGGGGCAATGTCCTCTTCAATGAAAGCGTCGATGAAATTTCTCGACTCCAAAGGCTTTCTTTCTTCTTCCATGTGATACATCCTCTCTGTGTTCGTCCTTAATTTTTGTATTATAACCGATTTTGGTTCTTTGTGCAACGATGAAATGCGCACTGATGGAACAATCCGTCAGAAATATGAAATTACAGTGAAATCTTCAAATTCCCTCTTTTCAATTTCCTAAAATTATTATACAATAAGCAAAGCTATGAAAAGGAGAGGTATGGCATGAGCGAACCAAAATATCATCGGGTGCTGCTGAAAATCAGCGGCGAGGCACTGGCGGGCGAGGCGCACCGCGGGCTCGACTTTGACGTGATCGGCGGCGTGTGCGACGTGGTCAAAAAGTGCGTGGAAAAGGGCGTGCAGATCGGCATTGTCGTCGGCGGCGGCAACTTCTGGCGCGGCCTAAAGGACGGCGGCGACCGCATGGAGCGCACAAGAGCCGACCACATGGGCATGCTTGCCACCTGCATCAACGCTTTGGCGGTCGCAGACTGCCTCGAGCAGCGCGGCGTCGAGGTGCGCGTGCAGACGGCCATCGCCATGAACCAGATCGCAGAGCCCTACATCCGGAGCAAGGCCATCCGGCACCTGGAAAAAGGGCGCGTCGTGATCTTCGCCTGCGGCACGGGTAACCCCTTCTTCTCGACCGATACGGGCGCAGTCCTTCGCGCGGCGGAAATCAACGCGGACGCGATCCTTCTTGCCAAGAACATCGACGGCGTTTACTCGGCAGACCCGGCAAAAGACCCGACAGCGGTTCGCTACGACGAAATTTCCTACGACGAAGTGCTCGCCAAGCACCTGGCCGTCATGGACTCGACCGCGACATCCCTTTCTATGGACAACCACATTCCCGTGCAGGTCTTCGCGCTGAAGGATCCGGAGAACATTCTGCGCGTGGTCATGGGCGAAAAAATCGGAACGATCGTAAAGGAGGAACTTTAACATGGCAGATCTCAAGCAGTTCGAACGCAAAATGGAAAAAACTCTGGAGGTGCTCGCCTCCGATTTCGGCGCCGTCCGCGCAGGCAGAGCCAACGCGCAGGTACTCGACCGGATCACGGTTGAATATTACGGCACGCCCACACCCGTCGGCCAGGTCGGCACGATCTCGTCTCCCGACCCCCGCACGCTCGTCATCCAGCCGTGGGACGGCTCGCTTCTGAAGGTCATCGAAAAGGCGATCCAGACCTCCGATCTCGGCATCAACCCGCAGAACGACGGCCGCGTCATCCGCCTCGTCTTCCCGCAGCTGACCGAGGAGCGCAGAAAAGAGCTCACCAAGCAGGTCAA
>CAKUNY010000182.1 GCA_934668605.1 uncultured Oscillospiraceae bacterium
CCGGTGTCGGTCATGGTGCCCATGGTGTCGGGGTTGTCGATGAACTCGAAGAAGTCGAAGCCGCAGCCGACGTGGTCAATGCCCATGACGTCGATCATATGTGCCGCATGCTCGGCCAGACGCTGGACGGTCTGGTTTGCAGGGTCGTCGTCAATGAAAAGGTTAAAGGCGTTCAGACCCACTACGCCGTTCACATCGCGAATCGCGCGCAGCTGGTCATCCGTCAGGTTACGGGGCACATCACACAGCGCGCGGCTGTTGGAGTGGGATGCGATGAAGGGCTTCTTCGTGATCTTCATGAGATCCCAGAAGCCCGCCTCGTTCAGGTGCGAAACGTCGAGCAGCATGCCCTTTTCCTGCATGCGGCGAACGGCTTCCTTGCCGGTGTCGGTCAGACCGTAGTCCTTGCCGGACAGCGCGCCCGCGCCGAGCTCATTTGCCTCGTTCCACGTCAGAATGCCGTGGCGGCAGCCGAAATCATAGTACCGGTCGATCCAGCTGAGGTCTTTGCCCATCGCGGCCATGCCCTCGATGCCAATGAAGATGTAGATCTTGCCGTCGGCGTTCGCCTTCATCATCTCGTCATACGTGTGGACAATGCGGAACGACTGGCACTCGGCGATCTCCGCCTTTGCGGCCGCCATGATCTGCTCGGTGCGCTTGACATAGTCCACGTCATACGGAGGATCGACCCAGATGACAAAAATACTGCCTTCCACGCCGCCCTTGCGAAGCCGCTCCAGATGGCAGCGGTCAAATACGTTCGTTTCGCCGTTCAGGCGCCTGGTTGTTACATCACACCAGATGTCAGAGTGTGCATCAAAATACATAATTTCCCTCCAAAAAATGGTCAACCGGCGTGCCTCCGGTAAGAGGCACGCCGGAGCGAATCATCATACGATCAGCTTTGCCGTCTTTTATGCGCCGAGGACAATACCAACGATCGTACCGGCGTAGTTGCCGATAACATAGCCGAGAACGCCCACGAGCATAGCCGGGCCAACGAGTCTCGTCCAGCCCTGGGAAATCGCCATGCCAGCAGCAGTCGTCGGGCCGCCGATGTTGGCGTTGGAAGCGATGATGGAGTCTTCGAGAGAAGCCTTGAAGATCTTCGCGCCCACGAAGCAGAACAGCATGTTCACGAGAACCATGATCGCCGTCAGGACGAGCAGCAGCGGGGACTTGGTGAGAACGGTCATGATGTTGGCCGGAACGCCGATGACGAACAGGAACAGGTAAATGAGGTAGGTGCCGATTTCCTGCGAGCCGTGCATCTTTTCAACCTGCTTGTGGCAGAAGGTCGCAACGATCACGGAGATGGTGGTGATCCAGACGTACTGGCTGCCGAGGAACTTGCCGATGAAGTCGAGGAACGCGTTGCCCGCGAAGCCGGAGAAGAGGCCGGCAATGATGCGGGAAACCCAGACAACAACGATCGCGTAAGCAAAGTTATACGCAATGTCCTTCAGGGAGATGTCCTTGCGGCTCCAGAACGCAGCAGCCTGCGTCTGCGCAGCTTCCTTGGAGGTGCCCGCTTCGACCTCTTCGATGTGCGGGTGACGGAAGTGCTTGCGGAAGAACTTGGAGCCCGCGCAAGCGATGAGAACGAAGAAGTAAGCTGCCATCAGCAGGTTATCCGCGACGGTCGCAGCAGCAGTGAGGTCGTCACCGGCAGCATACTGGGAGGCCATGGCCGCGAAGTTGACGCCGCCGCCGATGTAGGAGCCGGTCATCATGGAAGCGACCTTTGCAAGACCCTGCGCATCGCCGAACGGGCCGCGCAGAACGTAGTAAGCGATGAACGCGCCGACAATCGTGCCGACCGCGCCGATCAGGAAGACGATGAGCATGCGGCCCGTGTCTTTCCAGACGCGGCTGAGGTTGCACTGCAGAAGCAGCAGCGGGATTGCCATCGGAACGATAACGCCCCAGACGATATCGTCATACAGCGCGGAGTTGGTGGGGATAACGCCGAGGTTTGCGAGCACCATGGCCATGATCAGCGCGATGATGGCGCCGGAGACTTTGGAAGCCCACTGATATTTTTGCTCGAGGAAGATAGACAGCGCGACGCCGATACACATGACGCCCATCAGGCCCCAGATGTTGTCTGCTGTGATCAGTGTATGACCCAGAAGCTTTTCGAATAATGTCATAAAACTTTCCCTCCGATTTTCCTTTTCCCATTCAATTGCCAAACAATTTTTGTTGGGAGCTGTGTTGCTCTGACGGAGCCGGCTTTCCATCGGAACTCACAGGTCTATTCTAGCGTCTTCGTGTCCGAAAATCAATATTTTTCCGTGTTTCGTTCTCATTTTTTACAATCCGATCATTTTATTCCAGTCTGTTTTGTCTATATTGCATATATTCGTACTTTTTCACTGATTATTCCTCTTTCCGCCCCGCAAAAACAAACCGCGCGCCAACAAGTGCCCCATAAAAGGTACTGTACAAAATTTTTCAGGCTCTTTAAAGCGTTAAATCGCGATTAAGAAATCGCCCTGCGCCGTCAAGGCTCTTTACGCCTTTGCGCGCAAAAAAGCGGCGAAAGCCAGACTTGCTTCCGCCGCTTTGGATTCTTTAAATTTCTAACGTCTCCAGATCATCCGGGACAATCAGATTGCCGCTATAATACTGCCTGCCCTCTTCGGTGTAGAGCGCCTTGCGCTTTGCGATGCTCTTGTCCTCCGTGTGATAGAGCACGAGATTCGGCACCTTGAGCTTCTCTGCCAGCTCGCACGCGTCCTTGACTGTGGAGTGGTTTTTCTTGTAGGGCTCAAAGATATCGCGCTGGGAATACAGGCAGAACGCCTCGTGGAGCATGAGCGTGCTTCCCTTGACGTATTCGTGCTCCGCCTCGCAATACGGCTCGTCGCCGCAGCAGGCGATCTTCCGCCCGTCTGCGAGCGTCATGGCAAAGCCGAACTGCTTGGCCTTCGTCGAGTGAATGTCAAAGAACTGCACCTGTTGGCCGATGATCTCGCGCGTCTCGCCGTCTTTGACCTCAATGAGGAAGAAACGCTCTCCAATGAACTTCCGCTCCTTCTCGGTCAGCAGCATCTCGGCCATCTGATGCAGAATCCGGATGACCTCCTCGTGGGCATACAGCCGCGCGATCCCCTCATATTTTCCGCGCGCCATGTTCTGGCAGATCATGCGCTGCATCCAGACGATGCCGAGCAGATGGTCAATGTGCTTGTGGGTGACGATGATGTCCCGCATATCCTGCCATTTATAGCCCGCGTCCTGCAATCTTCTGAGCAGCAAATTGCCGCCGCCGCCGTCGACCAGCAGGCACTTTCCATTTTCCTCCATGACAAAGCAGGTATTATAGCAGGCGGTTGCCTGCGCGTTGCCCGTTCCGAGAAATGTGATCTTCATAGCTCCGTTCCTTTCGTGTTTCCCTCGCCCGCGGACGAAATTTCAGCGTTATCATAGCAGATTTTCCCGCACGCTTCAAGACCATTTCCCCGCATCCTCTTCCTTTTCGCGCCGGTTTGTGGTAAACTAAACGAAACAATTCTGGAACCAAGGAGAACCGATATGATTACGATTTCCAACCTCGCCATGCAGTTTGGCGGCAGCGTTCTGTTTAAGCAGGTCGACCTGCAATTCACCCCCGGCAACTGCTACGGCGTCATCGGCGCAAACGGCGCGGGCAAGTCGACGTTTCTGAAGATCCTCTCCGGAGAGCTCGAGCCCACCTCCGGCAGCATTTCCTTCAAGCCCGGCGCGCGCCTGTCCGTTTTGAAGCAGGATCAGAACCAGTATGACGCGTACTCTATTTTAGACACCGTCATCATGGGCAACCAGCACCTGTACGAT